>NZ_JBJMQP010000053.1:0-128158 GCF_045802625.1 Hyalangium sp.
AGGGCCTGGGCCAGTACGACACGGCCATGCAGGAGTACGACGAGGCGGAGAAGCTCGATCCGAACCTGGCCGCCATCTACCTCAACCGCGCCATCATCCTGCACCGCGCCAAGGACGCCCCGGAGCGCGCGCTGGAGCTCTACAAGAAGTACATCGGCATGAACGGCGGCGAGGTGGCCATGAACGCCGAGTCGCCCGTGTTCGGCCTGATGAAGGAGGCGGAGGCCGTGGTTCAGGCCAAGGCCGAGGCCAAGCAGGCCGAGGAGCAGGCCAAGCAGATGGAGGCCCTTCAGAAGAAGCAGCAGGACGAGCTCAAGAAGAACGAGGGCGGCCAGAAGCCTCCCCCGGGCGCGGCGGCTCCGGCCGGCAATGGCGCCGCGGCTCCTCCCGAGGATCCCACCGCGGCTCTGCCTCCGCCCACCCCGGACAAGGCGGCTGCCCCAGCGCAGCAGAAGGGGGCACCCGCCGCTCCGGCGCAGCAGACGGTCCCCGCGCCGCAGAAGGCCCCGGCCGGACAGAAGGCCGCCCCTGGGCAGAAGAATCCAGGCAAGGCGGATCCGACCGAGCCAAGTGACGAATTCTAGTCAGAATTCGAGGACTTGAGTGCGGCTCCGGGGAGTAGCGGGGCCGCCTCGAATGATGAGATTCTAGGACCCTGTTCCGATTGGAAGTTCTTAAGGAGATGGCGATGCGGAAGCTCCTGATGGTGTGCGCGATGCTGGCGGTGGCCCCGGCCTTTGCCGAGGACGCGGGTGGCGGTGGCGGCAAGGGCGGTGGCGGCGGCGGCGAAGGCAACGTGCGCTACAACAAGACGCAGACCATCGACTTCGAGGACGACACCATCGAGGGCGATCTCACCAAGCCGGATGGCGAGTACGTGGAGGCGCGCAAGAAGGTGCAGCACTCCAACCTCATCCGGATCCGTGAGGACTTCCAGGACAAGGTCATGCAGTCCGTGGGCGAGCTGTAGCCGCGAAAAAAAGCGGGAACCTTCCGCCACGCGTGGTGTCTGCCACCACGGGAAAGTCTACCGGGAGCCGTAAATGGCCGTTCCTCTGACACTCAAGGTCTTCAAGGGCGAGAGCCTGGTCTCCTCGAAGGATTTCGAGCGGGACATCATCAAGATTGGTCGTCTGTCCTCGGCCCACCTGTGCCTGGACGATGAGAAGGTCAGCCGCATCCACTCGGTCATCGAGGTGGGGGCGGACGGCTCTCTGTCCATCATCGACATGGGCAGCGTCGAGGGCACCTACGTCAACGGCAAGCGCGTCAACAAGGGCAAGGTCGTCTTCGGGGACGAGATCCGCGTGGGTGGCACCACCATCCGCCTGGAGAACCCGGCCGCCGTGGCCGCGGTGAACCTGGCCGCCGCCGTGTCCAACTCGGACGTCACCACGAAGATCCAGCTGCCCACGGCCGAGGCGCAGGTGGCCACGCAGCTCGCGCAGGCCGCCGCCGCGCCCGTGACGGCGGCTCCGGTGGTCGTGGCCGCTCCGGTGGCCGCTCCCGCGCCGGCGATGGACCCGTCCTTCGCCGCCACTCAGCAGAACGAGGTGCTGGCGCCGGTGGCCGAGGCTCCGGTCGAGGACGAGCCCCGCGTGCGCGCCGTGCGCCGGACCAAGGCCAGCGGCCCGCTGGGCGCCTCGGTGCGCTTCCTGTGGGGTGAGCAGCGCGTGGGCGAGTTCTTCCTCGCTCCGGGCAAGAAGAAGAGCCTCAGCGTGGGCAGCGCCGCGGGCGTGGACTTCGTCATGGGCGACGCCAAGCTGGGCAGCCCGCGCATGGAGGTGCTGCGCACCGACGGGCAGACGTTCAGCGTCTGCTTCCACGGCAAGATGAAGGGCGAGCTGCTGCGCAAGGACGAGACGCTGGAGCTCAACGCCGTCATCGAGTCCGGCAAGGCCACCAGCGACGGCGGCGCCTACGCGCTGACGCTCGAGCCGGAGGACGTGTTCTGGGTGGACCTGGGCGGGGTGACGATGGAGGTCACCTTCCAGCCGGTGCCCAAGCGCGTGTACGTCCCGCTGGCGGACTCGGTGGACTACCGCGCGCTCAACATCTTCCTGCTGATGTTCTTCGCCGGGACGATGTTCGTCATCAGCGCGATGAACCGCAGCGGAGACGGGGACGAGTTCGCCGACGAGCTGAACGGCAACGACTCGCGCCTGGCCAAGCTGATCATCAAGCCGCCCGAGACGCAGAAGAACAAGTTCCTCGAGCAGCTCAACCAGCAGAAGGCCGAGAAGGAGAAGAAGAAGGCCGGCGAGATGGCCGCCAAGCAGAAGGACACCGAAGGGGCCATGGGCAAGAAGGACAACACGCCCAAGACCCAGAACCGCACCGCGCCGCAGGGCCAGAAGGACAAGAAGGACGAGGCGCGCGCGCTGACGCAGAAGATCTTCGGCGGCGGCAAGGGCGGTGTCTCCACCATCTTCGGCAGCGCGGGCCTGGGCGGCGAGCTCAAGAGCGCCATGGGCAACATGTTCGGCGCCAAGGCGGGTGACTCGGGCGGCTTCGGCGGCCTGGGCATCCGTGGTAACGGCGGCGGCGGCGGCGGCACCGGGGACACCATCGGCATTGGCGCCATCGGCACCAAGGGCCGGGGTGGCGGCACCAGCACCTATGGCTCGGGCGTGGGCGTGCTGGGAGGCAAGCAGAGCGTGGACGTGGGCATCACCTCCTCGGAGCCCATGGTCATGGGCTCGCTGGACAAGGAGCTCATCCGCAAGGTGGTGCGCGACCACATGGGGCAGATCCGCTTCTGCTACGAGAGCCAGCTGTCCCGCTTCCCCAAGCTGTCCGGCAAGGTGACCATCAAGTTCATCATCAACGCCGACGGCAAGGTGGTCTCCTCGTCGGTGGCCTCGTCCACCATGGGCAACGCCGAGGCGGAGAACTGCATCGCGGGCCGCGTGCACACCTGGGAGTTCCCCAAGCCCAAGGGCGGCGGCGTGGTCGTCGTCAACTACCCGTGGAACTTCAAGGCCGCCGGCGAGTAACGCGGGGCGGATGAAAAATTGTAGTAGGGAAGCGGGCGGGCTCGGCATCGGGTCCGCCCGCGTCGCTTTTTCGGCGCCGGTTGCCACGGGCGCGATAACGTCATGACCTGCATGAAAGCTCTTGCGTCCCTTGCCCTGTTCACCGTGCTCGTCGTGCCAACGCTGGCGCGGGCCCAGAAGGCCACGGCCTCCAAAAACCCCGTGAAGGATCGTCCGGCCGAGACGTTCAACGAGATTGAGCGCGGCCTGTACTTCGCCGTGCAGGCGGGCCCCTCCTTCCTCGTCAATCCGCCCGCGGACTCAGGCCCTCAGCCCTTCTCGAGCGGGCAGGCGGCCCAGGTGGAGGTGGGCATCGATCTGGGCGAGCGCCTGTCCCTGGGCTTCTTCCTGATGGGCTCGGCCAACCGGGCGGGCTCGGACTACATCGGCAAGTCGGGCGGGGCGGCGTCCGGTGACTTCTCGTCCCTGGTGCCGGGGGTCACGCTGCGCGCCCACCTGGTGGGCTTCGAGGACAATCAGGAGGTCAAGCGCACCTTCATCTATGCCCGAGCGGGGGTGGGCTACTCGATGTTCTCGCCCAAGCTGCTCCTTCCGGATGCCGACATTCTGGTGTTCGCCGGGCCGGGAGTGGAGTACTACACGCGCCTGCGCCACTTCTCAGTGGGCCTCGAGGTGACTGGAAGCTATCTGCTCTCCTCGGGAACAGTCGGGTTCGCGGTGATGCCGAACCTTCGCTACGCGTTCTAGCGGGAGACACACGTGCCTCAGGAGAATGGAAGCGGTGGTGGGCCGCGCGGTGGTGGTGGGCGCGGCCGGGATGGGGGCCCTGGCCAGGGGCCTCGTCGTGAGGGGGGTGGATTTGGGGGCCGTGACGGCGGCGGCTTCGGAGGCCGCGAGGGTGGCCGTGGCCGGGGCGATGGGCCGGGCCGTGGCCGCGGCCGTGGCCGGGATGACGAGCGGGCGAGCGGCCCAGGCCAGCGCGTCATCGTCGAGCTAGGTGCCCTCGAGAAGGCGCTGTCCAAGAACGACTTCGCGTCCCAGAAGGGGCCGCTCGAGGCGATCGTCCGCGCGCTGCGCCCCATGCGGCTCAAGTCGCTGGACGACCTGGACATGAATACGCGTGGCCGGCTCATCACCACGCTGCTGCGCGTGCAGCGCCAGCCGAAGCCGCCCGCGCCCGAGGCCGCGCCTGCCGCTCCGGCCGAGGGAGCACCAGCGGCTGAGGCGGCTGCTCCGGCTCCGGAGGCGGCTCCTGCCGAGGGTGCGGCTCCTGCCGAGGGTGCGGCTCCTGCCGAGGGTGCGGCTCCTGCCGAGGGTGCGGCTCCTGCCGAGGGCGCGGCTCCGGCGGCTCCTGCTGAGGGCGCGGCCCCGGCGGCTCCCGCTGCGGATCCGGTCAAAGAGAAGTTCGTCGCCTATTCGGACGTGATGTTCCTGGTGGGGCAGGTCTGGCGCGCCGCGGGGGAGCGCGAGCGGGCCGAGACGGCGTTCTCCGCCAGCGGTCGTCAGCCGGGCCCGGAGCAGGAGGCGCCGGTGCGCGCCGAGGGCGAGCGCCGTGAGCGCCCCGAGCGGGGTGAGCGTCCGGAGCGGGGTGAGCGCGGTGAGCGTCGCGACCGTCCGGAGCGCGGTGAGCGTCCGGAGCGCCGTGAGCGCCCCGAGCGGGGTGAGCGCCCGGAGCGAGGGCCTCGTCCGGAGCGCCGTGAGCGTCCTGATCGGCCTGAGCGTCAGCCGATGCCGGAATTGACCGGCGACTGGTCCGAGCAGGCCAAGCAGCTCGAGGCGATGGGCCGCACCCGGGACGCGGGCCGGCTGCACGAGCGCAACAACTCGTTCGCCGAGGCTGTCCGCTTGTTCGAGGCGGGCGGGGACGTGAAGAGCGCGCTGCGGTGCGCGGTCGAGGGCAAGGATCTGGATGCGTCGCGCCGCCTCGTCTCGGGGCTGCCCGCGGATCAGATCGCTCCCACGCTGGAGAAGGCCGGCGCGTACGAACTCCTCATGGAGCACTACGTCGGCAAGGCGGACTTCGAGAACGTGGCACGGCTGTATGAGCGGGCCCGGCAGTTCGACCAGGCGGCGCTCGCGTACGAGCGGGCCAACAAGCTGACCCAGGCTCGCAAGGCGTACGAGCGCGCCCGGGACATGGCCAGCGCCAACCGCGTCCGGGGCCTCGAGGTGAAGTCGCTGGTGGAGCGCGGGGATCGACTGGGCGCGGCGACGCTCCTGGTGGCCGCGGGCCAGAACCGCGAGGCCGTGGAGGTGCTCGGCTCTCTGCCTCCGCCCAAGGCGTTCCACTTCATGCAGCGGCTCAAGCTCGACGAGGAGGCCAAGGCGCTCGCTCAGCGCGAGCTGGCCCGCGCCGACGAGGAGAAGAAGCCGGCCGGGCGCGCCCGGTGGCTCGAGCTGCTGGGACAGACCGCCGACGCCGCCGAGGCCTGGGAGCAGGCTGGCCGCAAGGAGAAGGCCCTCCCGCTCCATGAGCAGCTGGGCAACCTGGCGCGAGCCGCCCAGCTGGCCGAGGAGCTGCAACAGCGGGCGAAGGCCATGGAGCTCTACACGCGGCTCAATGATGCCGCGGGCTTGGAGCGCGCCAAGGCCCTGCCGGAGACGCCTCCGGCCCCCGCGGCCTCGGCTCACAAGGATTCCGAGCCGGGTTCCGAAGCCGGTTCCGAGTCCACTTCTCCTGCCTCCTCGCCTGGGGAGCAGGAAAGTCAATAGTTCTCGCCGGTTGGCGAGCTTTGCGCGATTGCTCGGGGGCGCTCTGGATCGCTAGAGTCGCCCCCTCTAGCGCCTCCGTGCGGTTGCGCTCCCTTTCCCGCGAGGCCCGCTCTACATGGAACAGACATCCTCTCCGCGCCCCTCTGTGCGTGCGACCGACGAACGGTCCTTCCTCGAAGCCGAGGCCACCTTGGAGAAGGCCGGTCGTGTCGAGGAGCTCATCCGGCTCTACGAGAGCCGGGGTCGTGAGGTCCCTGCTCCCGAGGCCGCGCGCCTGCTCGGTCGCGCCGCGGAGCTCTCGCTCGAGCGGCTCCGCAACCCGGCCCGTGCCGAGGAGCTGCTGCGTCGCGCGCTGCTGCTGGCCCCCGAGCCGCTCCCCGTGCTGCGTGGGCTCAAGGCACTCTACGAGGCCAAGCAGGATGCGTCCGCGCTCGCCGACACGCTGGAGCGGCTGGCCAGCGCCACCACCGGCAACGAGAGCGCGGCCCTCTTCCTGAAGGCGGCGGATCTCTACGAGACCAAGCTCTTCCGGCGGGACCGGGCGGTGTTCTGCCTGCAGCAGGCCGCGCGGGCCGAGCCGGACCGGGCGACCTACCGGCGGCTGCGTCAGCTCCTGCTGGCCGAGGATCGCTTCCACCCCGTCTTCGAGGCGCTGGAGCGCGAGCGCGAGGCGCTGGGCCCCGAGGGCATGGCCGACGAGTACGCCGTCGTCGCCGAGCGGCTGGTGGAGGATCCGACCGAGCACGCGCTGGCGCAGAAGGTGCTCGACGTGGCGCGCACGCTGGATGCGCAGAACGCGCGGGTGGAGAAGGCGCAGAAGGCGCTGCAGCGCTTCGAGCAGACGTGGCGCGACCGCGTGCGGATGCTGCGCAGCATGTCGCTGGAGGAGCGGGACCGGAAGAGCGCGGCGCGGCTGTCGCTGCTCGTGGCGAAGCTCTTCGCCTGGTACGAGCCGACGGCGGCGGGCAAGGTGAAGGAGGCGCTGGATCGGTGCTTCCTGCTGTGGCCGGGCATGCCCGAGGCCCTCAACCTGATCGAGAAGCTGGCCGAGCGCAGCGGGGACTTCACCCCGGCGATCGCCCAGCTCGAGGCCATGGCCGCCGAGGCCAAGGATCGCACCGCCCAGGTGGACCTGTGGCTGCGCGTGGGCACCGGGCGCCTGACGCGGCTCAACGATCCGGCGGGCGCGCTGGCGGCCATCGAGAAGGCGGCGGCGGCGGATCCTACTCGCGCGGACGCGGTGAACCTGGCGGCCGAGATGCTGATGGAGCACGGGCGGGCGGCCGATGCCGTCGCGGTGCTCGAGAAGCACGTGGCCACGGTGAAGGATCGCCAGACGCAGTCCTCGCTGCGGATGCGGCTGGCGGACCTGTGCCTGGGGCAGTTGCAGGACGGTGCCGCGGCGCGCGTGCACCTGGAGGCGGCGCTCAAGAGCGATCCTTCCAACGCGCTCGCGGCCTTCCACCTCGCCCGGCTGTTGGCGGAGGCCGAGCAGTTCGACGTGGTGGAGCCGTTGCTGGATCTGGCCATGCTCGCCCCACGGCCGAAGACCGAGCGCATCGCCTTCTGCGAGTCCCTGGCGATGGTCTTCGAGGAGAAGGGGGACGCGCGGCGGGCCTTCGGCGTGCTGTCGCGGGCGCTGGTGCTGGATCCCGCCCGGCCGCTGCTGCTGGGGACGGTGGTGGAGCACGCGGAGAAGGCCGAGGCTCAAGCCGAGCTGGCCATGGCGCTCAAGCGCGCCGTGCTGGTGGCGCCCGAGCAGGTCGCGCTGGCCATCTGGCGGCAGCTCGCGCAGATCCTCCAGGGGCCGTTGGCGGATCCCGTGGGCGCCGAGGCGGCCTGGCGCGAGGTGCTGGCCCGCTCGCCGGGGGACTCGGTGGCCGAGGAGGCCGTGAAGTCGCTCAAGGCGGCGGCGGCGCTCGCGGACGATCCGCGGGTGAAGCTGGAGGGCGAGATCAAGCGCAAGGAGGCCGCGAGCGCGCCTCCCGAGGAGATCGAGCCGCTGGCTCGGCAGCTCGTCACCCTGGCGCCGGAGGAGCCTGGACCGCTGCAGCGGCTTCAGGCGGTGTGCGTGTCGCTCTCCAAGTTCGAGGAGGCCGCGGCGCTGGCGGGTAAGCTGGCGACGCTCACCGAGACGCAGGTGGAGCGCAGTGACTGGACGGCGCGGCAGGCGAAGCTCTACGCCGAGCGGCTGAACCGGCCCCAGGACGCGGCGCAGATCTTCCTGAAGCTCCTGGCGGAGAACGTCTCCACGGGTCTGGTGGTGGGTGGGCTCGAGCGGCTGGCCTCGGCCAACATCCGGACCGGGGAGATCGCCGAGGCGCTCGCCAACCACTACGGCCGGACGGGCGATCACCAGCGGCAGGTCGCCGCGCTCCAGCAGCAGCTGGATGCCACGACCGAGCCCGCGGCGCGTCAGCGTCTGTTCACGGTGCTGGCGACGATCCACGAGAAGCAGCTCGCCGACAGCCGGGCGGCCTTCGACTGCCGCGTCCGCGCGCTGCGTGAGAACCCCAAGGACGAGCTGAGCCGCACCGAGGCGCTGCGCCTGGCGCAGGATCTCTCCGCGCAGGCGGAGCTGGTGCGCGTGCTGCGCCGGCTGGCGACGGAGACCGAGGAGCTGGCGGTCGCCGTGCAGCTCCTGTCGGACTCGGCGGCCCTGGCCGAACAGGTCGGCGCCGTGCCGGACGCCATCGACGCGCTGCAGGCGGCGTTCGGCCGGGCTCCCGAGTCTCCCGAGCTGCTCCAGCGGCTGCTGCGGCTGCTCTGGCGCGCGGGGCGCACGGCGGACGCCGAGGCGCTGCTTCGCAAGCGCATCCAGACGGCCAAGGGTCAGGAGCGCCTGAAGCTGCTGCTCCAGCTTGTGGAGCTCAACGCGCAGACGGGGCGTCCGGCGGATGCCGCCGAGGCGCTCCAGGCAGCCCTGTCGCACGGCGCGGAAGAGGGCAAGTACCTGCCGCGGCTCGCCGAGCTGTACGAGAAGGCGGGACGCACCAGCGAGCTGAACGAGACGCTCGCCCGGATGGTGGCGCTCGCGGAGACGGCGGGAGACACCGAGAAGGTGGCGCGGCTGAAGCTCAAGCGCGCACAGCTCCTCCAGGGCGCTCCGGGGGGCGATCAGGCCGAGGCGGTGCGCAGCTACGCGGATATCCTCCGCCAGCGCCCGTCCGATCCGGATGCGCTCGCCGCGCTGGAGGGCATGCTCGCCTCCGGTCCCGCTCGCGAGGAGGCGGCGAGGGCCCTGCTGCCGGCGTACGAGCTCACCAAGGATCACCGCAAGCTGGTGGCCGCGTTGGATGTGCTCGCCGAGGTGGCGAAGGATGATGGGGCTCGGGCCCAGGCGCTGCGCCAGGCGGCCCATGCGCACCTGACCCACCTGCGCCAGCCGGAGCTGGCCTTCGCGTCGCTCGCGCGGGCCATGCGCCTGACGCCGGGAGACACGGGGCTGCGGGCCACCGCGCGCCAGGCCGCCGAGGACGCGGACTCGCTCGACAGCTTCGCGGAGATCCTCCTGGAGCTGGCGGAGGAGGGCAATGTCGGTCCCGCACGCGCCGCGATCCTGCGCGAGCTGGCCGATGTGCAGGAGAAGAAGCTCGATGACAAGGCCGGCGCCATCAAGGCGCTGAGCGCGCTGCTGGCGCTGGAGCCCTCCAACATCGACTGCCTCAAGTCGCTGCAGCGGCTCCACCGCGCCGGCGAGCAGTGGGCCGAGGTGGCCGAGGTGCTCGAGAAGCTCGCCTCCGTCTCCACCGAGACCGCGGAGCAGGTGGCCTGCCTGCGCGAGGCGGCGCTGCTGCACGAGAGCAAGCTGGCGAACAAGGAGCGCGCCGCCGCTGCGTGGCGTGCGATCGCCGAGCGTGACGCGCTCCAGCGTGAGGCCGCTGCCTCGCTGGACCGGCTCTACACGGAGCTCAACCGCACGCAGGATCTGGCCTGGGCGCTCGCGCTGCGGCGGAGCCAGGAGGGCCAGAGCCCGCAGGGGCGCGAGGTCTCCTTCCGTCTCGCGGAGCTGCTGCGCACGTCGCTGAACAACCCCAACGCCGCGCTCAAGCTCTATGAGCGCATCCTGGCCGAGGATCCGGGTCACCCGGGCGCTCGCGCCGCGCTGGAGGAGTGGGTGAAGGCGGCCCTGACGACGAGCCGGGCGGCGCTGGAGACGCTCGATCCGGTGCTCCAGCAGCTAGGAGATCATGCCCGCCGCGTGGCTCTGCGCGAGACGCGCATGGAGGCCGCGCTCACGGTGGAGAAGGCGCAGCTGGCCGCGGAGATCCGCCGCATCTACGAGCAGGAGATGCAGCAGCCGTCGCTCGCCTTCATGGCGGCGGTGAAGGCGTTCGCCGCGGGGATCGATCGGGAAGCGCTGCGGCCGGACCTGGAGCGGCTCGCGCGTGAGACGGGCTCGCACGAGACCCTGGCGGAGATCTACGAGGACGCGGCCACGGATCTGCCCTCGGGCGATGCGTCCGCGCTGGCGCTGCTGCGCCGGACCGCGGAGCTGCGCGAGCAGCTCAACCAGCCCGAGGAGGCCACCCGCCTCTGGAAGAACCTGCTGAAGGACGCACCCCAGGATCGCCAGGCCCTCGAGGCCCTGTCGCGCCTGTACGAGAAGGGCCAGAACGCGAAGAACCTCTCCGAGGTGTACGCGACGCAGGCCCAGCTCTCGACGGATCCCGAGGCGCGGCGTGGCCTGCTGCTCAAGGCGGGTGACGCCTTCGCCAGCGCGGGTGAGGACGCGAAGGCCATCGAGGCCTACCGCTCGGCGCTCGCCATCAAGAAGGGGACCGAGGGGCTGCTCGCGCTGGACAAGCTGTTCGCGAAGGGGCACCGCGTCCAGGAGCAGGCGGACGTGCTGGCCCAGCTCGCGGAGCTGGCGGCGGACGCCGAGTCCCGCCGTGGTTTCATGCTGCGCCGCGCCCAGCTCCTGGAGCTTGCGGGGAGCACGGCCGAGGCGCTCATCGCCTACCGTGGGCTGCTGGAGCTGGTGCCGGGCGATCCGCAGGGCATCGCGGGCCTGGAGCGTCTGTTCGCGCAAGAAGGTCAGCGCCTGGATGCGGCCCGCCTGCTGGAGCCCGTCTACCGGAGCGTCAACGACACGCGGAAGCTGGTGGAGGTGCTGGAGGTGCTGCTGGTCTCCGCCCCGCCGGAGCAGCGGCTGGAGCGCATGCAGGAGATCGCCATCCTGCGCGAGGCGCTCGGGCAGACGTCGCTGGGCTTCGCCGCGCGCCTGCGCGCCTTCAACGAGTTCCCGCAGGCCCCGAGCGTCCTCGAGGAGCTGGAGCGGCTCGCGGCCGACTCGGGCTCCTTCGAGGAGGTGGCGGCCGCCTACGAGGATCAGCTCGAGCGCGGGGTGAAGGAGCCCCTGGCGGGCGAGCTGTGGCGGCGCCTGGCGGCCATCTACGACGGGCGCCTGAAGCGCTACGATCTGGCGGTCCGCGCGTTGGAGGAGGTCAGCCGGCGCGACCCGTACAACAAGGACGTGCTCGAGTCGATCGCGCGCATCCACCGGCGCACGGGCGCGCACCGCGATCTGGCGCTGATCATGCGGCGGCAGGTGGCGGCGGAGACCAACGCCAGCTCGCAGATCAACCTGCTCTTCGAGCTGGGCCACCTGGCGGAAGAGACGCTGTCGGACAAGGCGCTCGCCGCGCAGGCCTACCGCGAAGTCCTGGATCGGCGGCCGGAGAACGGCAACGCGCTCAAGCTGCTGGGCAAGGTCCTCACGGAGATGGAGCGCTGGCCCGAGCTGGCGCAGCACATCGAGCGGGAGATCCAGCTCGCGGACGCGCGCAACGCGGTGGAGGAGGCCTCGGATCTGCGCGTGCGCCTGGGCCGCCTGAAGTTCACCCGCCTGGATGATCCGCGCGGCGCGCTGGATGTGTACCAGGCGGTGCTCACGCGCCGGGCCGGACACGCGGGAGCGGTGGGCGCGCTGGAGGAGATGGCGCGCTCGGAGAGCCCGCTGCGTGGCGCGGCGGCCAGCGCCCTGGAGCCGGTGTTCGCCGGGGTGGGAGACCACCTCAAGCAGGTGCAGATGCTGGAGGCGCGGGCCTCCGTGGAGCCGGTGCCCCAGGAGCGCGCGGCGCTGCAGCGCCGCATCGCGGAGACCTACGCGGGGCCCATGCAGAACGCGGAGCTGGCGTTCGTGTACGCGGTGCGGGCGCTCCAGGATCTGCCGGATGAGCCTCGCTCGCTGGAGCTGTGCCTCTCGCTGGTGGAGCCGGCGGGAACGGCCGAGGAGCTGGTGGAGGTCCTCGCCGGCATCGCCCCGAAGGCGAGCGATGCGGCGCGGGGAGAGCTGTACCGGGCGGTGGCTCGGCTCCAGGCGCGCATGGGCGAGGACAACGAGGCGCTCGCCGCGTGGCGCAAGGTGCTCGAGGTCCGTCCCACGGACGAGGAGGCCCTGGAGAGCGTGGGGCGCCTGCTGACGTCCGAGGGCAAGCCCACGGAGCTGCTCGAGGTGCTGCGCCGTCAGCTCGCCATGGCCGAGGATCCGGCCCGCCGCGCCGCGGTGCTCTTCCAGATCGGCGTGCTGCAGGAGGATCAGCTCAAGGACAACCTGGGAGCGCTCGCCACCTTCCGGCGGCTGATGGAGCTCAAGCCGGACGACGCCGCGGCGCTGGCCCGCATGGAGAGCCTCTGCCAGAAGCAGGAGCGGTGGCCGGAACTGGCGGACGTGCTGGCCAAGCGCATCGCGCTGATGCCGCCGGAGCAGGGGCTGGAGCTGAAGTTCCGCCTGGCCACCGTGCGCGAGACGAAGCTGCTCGACAAGACGGGAGCGCTGGCGCTCTACGGCGAGGTGCTCTCGCTGCAGCCCAACCATGCGGGCGCGGTGGCGCGCATGGAGGCGTGGGTGACCCGCGAGCCGCAGAACCTGCTCGCGGTGGAGACGCTGCTGCGTGCCTTCCGGGCCAGCGGCGACATCGCCAAGCTGGCGCAGTTCATCGAGATCCGCGTCGGTGTGTCCACGGACGCGTTCGAGAAGAAGGCGCTGCTCGGAGAGCTGGCCACCCTGCGCGAGACGCAGGGCGAGGCGGAGCTGGCCTTCCTCGCCCTCTTCCGCGCGTTCAAGGAAGACCCCAACGACGGCGAGCTGCGTCGCCGGCTGGAGAGCGCGACCGACGCCTCCAACACGTATGACGAGCTGGTGTCCGCCTACGAGGAGTCCCTGCCGCGCGTCGCCGAGGCGGCGGATGCGGCGGAGGTCTGCCTCAAGCTCGGCCAGATGCTGGAGACGCGCCTGAGGGAGCCCGAGCGCGCCATCACCTACTACGAGCGCGCGCGCAGCCTGCACGCCTCGGTGCAGGAGAAGGCCTTGCTCGCGCTGGATCGGCTCTACGTGGAGCTGGAGGCGTGGCCGGAGCTGGCGGGCGTGCTGGAGCAGTTGGCCACGGGTGCCACGGTGCCCGCGGACAAGGTGGGCTTCCTCTTCCGCCTGGGGCAGATCTTCCAGGAGCGGTTGGACAGCCTGGACCGGGCCGCGTCGGCCTACGAGCAGATCCTCAAGATCGATCCGGGACACCTGGCGTCCGCGCGGCTCCTCGAGGGGCTGTACGAGGCGGCGGGAGCGAACGACAAGCTGTACGCCATCCTCCAGCACGAGCTCGAGCGTGTCTCCGGCTCCGAGAAGGAGCGCGTGCTCGGCAAGATGGCGCAGGTGTCGGACGAGGGCCTGGAGGATCTGGGCCGCTCGATCGAGCTGTACCGCGAGCTGCTCGCGAAGAACCCGCGCAACGAGCAGGCGTTCAGCGCGCTGGAAGGGTTGCTGGAGCGTGCCGGCCGGCCGGAGGAGCTGCGCACGTTGCTGGCGGACCGTCTGGCACAGACGCTGGATCCGCGCGAGGTGGTGCGCCTCAACGAGCGCCTGGGCCGGGTGGTGTACCGCCTGCTGAAGCAGCCCGAGGCGGCGGTGCCGTACTTCAAGGCCGCGCTCGATCGCGACCCACGCCACCGCGGAGTGCTGGACACGCTGCGCGAGCTCTACGAAGAGACGCAGCAGCGCGACGAATTGGTGAGCGTGCTGCGCCGGCTCGTGCCGTTGCAGGAGTCCTCCGAGGGCGTGAAGGCGCTGCGCTTGCGCCTGGCCGAGGTGCTGGCGGAGATGAACCGCCGCGAGGAGGCGCTGGACGCCGCTCGGCGGGCCCTGGAAGTGGAGCCGCACTCGGTGCCGGATCTGGACCGGGTCCACGCGCTCTTCGTCTCGCTGCGCGCCTACAACGACGCCGTTCGCGCCCTGGAGCTGAAGGTGCAGGTGCACCTGGCCGCCGAGGAGCGGGAGCAGGCTGTCGATACGTACTTCGCGGTGGCGGACATGTGGGAAGGCCCGGGCGCCAAGCCCGAGCTGTCCGCCGGCGCGCTGGAGAAGGTGTTGGAGCTGGATCCGGCCAACCGGAAGGCCTTCGAGCGGGTGTCCACGCTGTACCGGGGCCACAACGACTGGCGCGCCTACGCCGGAGTGGTGGACCGCTACATGCCTCACCTCGTCACGGACGAGGAGAAGCTCTCCTGGCTGCGTGAGCTGGCGCGAGTGCAGGAGGAGCGGCTCGGGCAGAAGGACGTGGCGTTCCTGGCGCTCTGCCGTGCCCTCCAGATCGACGCCGCGGATGACACGCTCCGCGAGGAAGTGGAGCGCCTGGCGAACGAGACGGGCTCGCACGAGGAGCTGGCCGCCGTCTACGAGGAGGTGGCGGACTCGCTGCCGCGAGGCCCGCTGGCCGAGCGCATCTACGCCACGCTGGCGCGCGTGCACAACGAGCGGCTGGATGATGCTCCCGCCGCCGAGGCCGCGTTCCGCAAGATCCTCGAGTTCGATCCGACGAACGCCACGGCGCTCGACGGGCTGGCCGCGATGTTCCACAAGCGTGGCCGGGACCGCGAGTACGTGGTGGCCCTGGAGCAGAAGCTCGAGGCTGCCGCGTCCATCGAGGCGCGCAAGGGCATCCTGAAGGAGATCGCCCGCGTCTACGACGAGACCATCGGCGATCCGGCGGAGGCCGCCACGTCCCTGCTGCGAGCGCTGGAACTCGAGCCGGACATGGAGACGCTGGGCGTGCTCACGGCGCTCTATCGCCGTCAGAACCAGCACCAGAACGTCGCCGCGACGCTGCTCCGCACGAGGGATCTCGCCGCCACCACCGAGGAGCGTGCGCGCATCCAGGTGCAGGTGGCGGGCGTCTACGAGCGGGACATCGGTGACGACGAGGCCGCGGTGGTGGCCTACCGGCAGGCGCTGGAGTTCGATCCGGAGAACCGCGAGGCGCTGGAGTCCCTGGAGCGGCTGCACACCAAGCTCGATCAGCCGGCGGAGCTGCTGGCCGTGTACGAGCGGATGCTCGAGCTGAGCACGGACTACCGCGAGCGCGTCCGCGTGCTCTTCCGCAGCGCCGGCATCTGGGAGGACAAGTACCAGAACCCCGCCAACGCGGACGCCTGCGTCGAGGCCATCCTGGCCATCGATCAGACGAACATGCAGGCGATCAAGACGCTCATCCGCCTGCGGCGCACGCAGGAGCGGTGGGAGGATCTGATCACCGCCTACGAACGTCAGCTCGCGTTGACGTCCGAGCCGAAGGAACAGGCCGAGCTCTACGTGGAGATGGGCACCGTCTACCACCAGCAGCTCAAGGTGGTGGACCGCGCGGTGGACAGCTACGGCTACGCGCTGCAGGTGGATCCCACCTGCCGGCAAGCGATGCACGCCCTGGGCAACCTCTACGAGCGCAGCGGCAACTGGCCCTTCGCCCTGGAGATGCTGCAGCGCGAGGCCCAGGTCGCGGGCCAGACGCAGGAGGCGGTGGAGCTGTTCCACCGCATGGGCAAGATCAACGAAGACATGTTGATGGACACGGGCAGCGCCAAGAGCAACTACCAGCAGGCGCTCGCGATCGACTCGGGGTATCTGCCCAGCATCCGCGCCCTCAAGGGCATCCAGGAGCAGGAGAAGGACTGGGGCGGCTACGAGCAGACGCTGCTCCAGGAGGCTCAGAGCTCCGAGGATCCGCAGGCCAAGGCCCGCGCCCTGTTGGACGTGGCGAAGTACCACGTGGAGACTCGGCAGGATCAGGACACGGCCACGCGCTACTTCGAGCAGGTGCTCAAGCACGTGCCGGACAGCCTCGAGGCGGCGCGCCCGCTGGCGGACGTCTACATCGCCCGCGAGGACTGGGTCATGGGCGAGAAGATGCTCGACATCGTCGCCCGGAAGATGGCGGAGAAGGCCATCGCGGAGAAGGATGGCGCGCTGACGGTGGAGCTGTCACGGCAGCTCTATCGGCTCGGCTACGTGTCGGAGAAGCTGGGCAAGCGCGAGAAAGCGCTCGACGCGTACGAGAAGTCCTACGGCCTGGACTCGCGCTACCTGGCCAACCTGGAGAGCTTCGGCAACCTGCTGGTGCATGCCAAGCGCTACGACGACGCGCTCAAGGTCTTCCAGGCCATCCTCATCCACCACCGCGAGAGCCTGACGGACCTGGAGGTGGTGGAGGTCTACTGGCAGCTCGGTGACGTGCTGGCCGCGCTCGGCCACGCGGATCGCGCCCAGAACCACTTCGAGAAGGCGCTCGCCATCGATCCGGGACACGAGCCGTCCCTGAGCGCCCTGGTGAAGCTGATGGACAAGGCGGGCCAGTACGAGAAGTCCGCCGAGCTGCGCCAGCAGCTGGTCAACGTGCTGGACGGGGAGGCCAAGGTCCGCGTCTTCCTGGAGCTGGGGCAGATCGCCCGGGACAAGCTCCAGGATCCGTACATGGCCATCGACGCGTTCAGCGGCGCCCTCAAGGAGCAGCCGGATGCGCTCGAGGTGATGGACTCGCTGTACGTGCTGCTGCGCGAGACGCGCCAGGGGCACAAGGCCGCGGACGTGCTGCAGCGGATGCTGTCGCTGCCGGCGCTGGCCGCCGAGCCCCACAAGGCCAAGCGCGTGTGGTTCGCGCTCGCGGAGATCCGCCGCGACGAGGCGAAGGACGTCGAGGGCGCCACCGAGGCCTTCAACAGGGCGCTGGATCTGGATCACCGCTTCGTCGAGGCCTTCAGCGCGCTGGAGGCGATGCTGGGCCAGGCCAGCCAGTGGAAGGCGCTGGAGGACAACTACGCGAAGATGCTCTCGCGTATCCCGAAGACGCCGGACACGCACGTGGCGCGCATGGCGCTGTGGAAGGCGCTGGGCGACCTGTACCTCCAGGTGCTGAAGAACACGGAGGGCGCGGTGGCGGCCTACGGCGTGGTGGCCAAGGGCCTGCCGGACGACGCCACGGTGCAGGAGACGTTCGCGGATGTGGCCGGGCAGCTCCCGGGCAAGGAGGAGGAGGCCATCGCGGCGCTCCGCCGCGCGCTGCCGAACACGAAGGATCCGCGCAAGGTGTGCGGGCAGCTCGTGCGCCTGATGGCGCTGCGCAAGGACTACGACGGGGCGTGGCTGGCCGCGCAGGCGGTGGCGGGGCTGGTGAACGAGGCGGGGGATGACGAGAAGGAGATCCTCACCAAGCTCGGGCCCTACGCCAAGCGTAAGGAAGTGGCGCAGCGCGCGCTGACCGACAGGCTGTGGCAGTCGCACCTGTTCCACCCGAAGGTGCGCACGCCGCTGTCCGAGCTGCTGGGGATCCTGTTCGAGCAGGTGGGGCACCTGTACGCGGTGCCCTTCCAGCAGTACCAGCTCGTCCCGAAGAAGCACCGGATCGACGTCGGCACCTCGCAGGAGTACCACGTCCACCACTACCGCTACGTGGCGCGGCTGTTCGGCATGGAGGCGGTGGAGCTGTACTCGCCCTTCCTCGTGGCCACCCGCGAGCGCCTGAGCCGGCGCACCAACGAGCCCGCGCCCGAGCCGATGATCAACGTGGACCTGCTGCAGACGCACCCGGCCGCGGTGCGAGTGGGCGGCAAGTTCTTCGCGGAGCAGGGCCAGAAGGAAGTCTATTACCTGCTGGGCCGCACGCTCGCGCTGGCGCGGCCGGAGCTCGCCTTCAGCCAGCGGCTAGCGCCGGATCGCCTCGAGGCCCTCCTCCAGGCGGCGCTCAGCATGGTGGCGCAGATCCGGCACACGGTGGATCCGCGCCTCTTCGCCGAGGCGCGGGGGCTGCTGGAGAAGAACCTCAGCGAGCCGGCCCGGGGGGCGCTGGCCAAGGTGGCGAGGGCCTACCTGCCCACGGCCAACCCGACGGATGTGCGCACCTGGCTGGAGGGCGCCGAACTCACCGCCTCCCGCGCGGGCCTCTTCGCCGCGGGCGAGATGGATGCCGTCTCGCGCATGGTCACCGGGGAGACAGGCTCGGCCTTCCGGGTGCCTCCCCGCACCAAGGTCCGGGATCTATTGGTATTCGCCACCTCTGAGGACCTGCATGATCTGCGTGTCGCCGTAGGGACGCACGTGGAGGTACAGGTGAGGAAGTAGCGGTTAGAACCCGGGCCAGGGTTCAGCCGTTGAAAGGCGACCGGGCGGTCATGGGACGCATCCTTGACCCCCCCGGGGAGCACCTCTACGATTTTGGCAGGATTTCTTCCGTCTTTTCTGAGACTTGCGGGGAACGATGCGCTTCGTCTGCGACAGCTGCCGCGCGCAGTACATGATTAGCGACGACAAGATTGGCGCCAAGGGCGTCAAGATTCGTTGCAAAAAGTGCGGCCACGTCATTGTGGTGCGTCCTGCCGGTGCCGCGGCGCCGAAGGACGAGGGGGCTCCGGCGGTGGAAGCCACGGCCGCCGCTGCGCCCAATGGTGCCGCGACTTCCAATGCCCCCAGCGGGGTCGCCTCGCTCGGGACTCCGCCCGAGGGTGGCCTCTTCACGGACGTCGAGGAGGACGAGATCGGCGCGGTGTTCGATCAGGTCCTCTCCGGCTCGCAGAAGATCCCGGGAGGAGAGCCGGCGCGTGAGAGCAAGCCGACCACGCCGGACGCGGTGCGCAAGCTCGCGGAGGCCGAGTCCGAGCCGGACGAGCCCAGGGCGGCGGCTCCCGCGAACGACTGGTACGTGGCCATCGACGAGAAGCAGGTGGGCCCGCTCACCGTCGACAAGGTGAAGGAGCACTGGGATCGCGGCGAGGTGGGGCCAGACAGCCTGTGCTGGCGTCAGGGCTTCGGCGACTGGATCCCGCTCTCGGAGGTGACGGAGCTGGCCTCGGTGCTCGCGCCGCGTCCGGCCAGGCCGGTCATCGTCGCGCCGTCGCCGGTGTCCACCTCGGTCCCCACGGTGTCCGCGCCGGTCGAGTCCGCCTTCAGCGCGGGAGCGGCCGCGAAGAACACGCGCCCCGAGATCCCCGCGGCCCCGGCGTTGGGCCAGGAGCCGACGTCCTCGGGGTGGAAGCCGTCCGCCGCGAGCGTGCTCGCCTCGCTGGTGAAGGAGGAGAACGAGGCGCTGTCCAAGCCACCTCCGAAGCCCGCCGTGGAGGAGAAGTCCTCTGTGCCGGGGCTGCTCGATCTGCCGCCTCCGGAGCCCGCACAGGCTCCGGCCGCGCGAGTGGCGCCGATGATGGCCGCCGCCGAGCCGATGCGTGCTCCGCAGCCCGCGCCGTACGCGCCCGGTGCGCCCGCGCCGGCGTATGCGCAGCCGGCCCCTGCGTACGCGCAGCCGGCCTACGCGTCGGCGGGCTACCCGCAGCCTGCGTACCCGGGCTATCCGCCGCAGGCGGCGCCAGGGGCCCAGGGCGGGGGCAACAAGACGGTGATGATCGCGGGCATCGCGGCCGCGGCCGTGGTCGTGCTGGCCATCGGGGGCTACTTCGCCTTCGGGAGATCCTCTCCGCAGCCACAGCCGCAGCCGCAGCCTCCCGTGGCCGTGGCGGCGGTGACGCCCACGCCTGCGCCCGAGGTGAAGCCGCCGCCCGCGGCCAACCCGGCCGTGGCCAACCCGGCGACGCCCACACCTCCTGCGGGCACGACGCCTGTGCCTGCCCCGGCCGTGGCTGCTGCTGGAGGGACACCTCCTGCGACGACTCCCGCCCCGGCGGCGACGCCCACGCCTCCTCCGGCAACGACGCCGGCGCCGCCTCCCGCGAGCGAGGCTGTTGCCACGCGGCCCAACTCGGGGACTCGAGAGCCGCGAGGGGAGCGGACGGGTTCGCGCTCGGGCAGCAGGTCCGAGAGCCGCTCCGAGGGCCGGTCCGAGGGCAAGTCGGAGAGTGTCGGCTCCGCGGCCGCGCCCGCGAAGGGCAAGGATGACGGGCTGGGCGATGACTTTGATGATCTCTTCGGCCCGAAGAAGACGGAGAAGAAGTCGAGCGGTAGCCAGGCGAGCGGTACTCCTTCCACGTACATTCCGCCCGAGCCTGGCGGTGGCGCCAACGTTCCCGAGCGGCTGGGTCAGTCGGACATCATGGCGGTGGTGCTGGCCAACAAGCAGGCCATCGTCAAGTGCGTGAACGAGCAGAAGAAGCGGGATCCAGGCGTCTCCGGCAAGCTCGTGATGCACTGGATGATCCAGACCAGCGGCAAGACGACGGGCGTGGCGGTGAAGTCGGATGAGTTCAAGAAGACCTACATGGCGAGCTGCATCTCCGGGCTGATCAAGGGTTGGACCTTCCCGCGGCACAAGAAGCAGGGAGATCCCATCGACTTCCCGTTCACGTTCTGACGGGGAGCAGGGAGCGGACAGTGTCAGGGCCGTGACACTGGGTCGTGGGACTGTCCGCTTCTGACGCTGCTGAATTTCTCAATGGGTCGATCGTCCAAGGTGCGTCGACATTCGTTGACACATCCGGACGAGCAGGGCTAAAGCCACGCCCGCTCGCAAGGAATGGAGGGGGCTTGTGAGGCCGGGAAGCCCCATGCGAGACACCCACAGGAGGAAGTCCAGCATGCAGCTTCGGAAGACGGTGGTGTTGCTCACTGCGCTGAGCGCGTTGAGCGTGGTGATGACGGCTTGCGATTCGGGCGATACGGGCAGCACGGCGTGCACGACGGATTCTGACTGCACCGGGACTACGGACGTCTGCCACCCGACCGCGAAGATCTGTGTCCAGTCGTGTACGGCGGCATCGGACTGTCCCGACACGGCGAAGACGTGCGCGGCGTTCACCGGCGCGAGCAAGAACATCTGCCAGTGCTCGACGGACCAGCTGTGCAATGGAGTGGGGAGCACGTCGACTGACCTGGTCTGCTCGAGCGTGGACAAGGTGTGCGAGGAGAAGTGCACCTCGGACGCGGCCTGCGGCACGGGCCGGACCTGCGACACGGCGACAGGTCAGTGCAAGGCGGGCAGCACGGGCACCTGCAGCCCGGCCTGCGGCACCGGCCAGACCTGCGACCCGCAGACCAACACCTGCGTGAACAACAACCCCGGTGGCACCTGCAGCGGCGAGGGCCAGGCCACGTGCAAGTACGGCACGGAGTTCTGCAGCTCGAGCACCTGCACGGCCCTCCCGGCGCCTTCGTGCCAGAACTACACGAACTTCCCGAACAAGAGCTCGCTCGGCACCACGGGCACGATCATCTACTCGGCCACCGTGCAGAGCTCGGCGACGGACACGGCCTATTGTGGCACGGCCAATCCCAAGCGTGTGAAGATCGCCCTGTCCGCGTACTCCAGCACCCCGTTCCCGGCGACCAAGGATGAGCTGAATGGCTTCTTCTACGTTGTTGTTGAGGGAACGCAGGACAGCGCGACCAAGTCTGTGAGCACCTCGTCGGGTAACTACGTTGTCTCTGGGAACAACCGAGAGAACGCTTCGATTGTGTACAGCCTCTGCCGCCCTGCCGACAGCACGACGACCTCGACAGGCTTCTACTTCATCAACGGCAACTTCTTCTGCTTCCAGGCGAGCTACCTCTAGCCTGAGACGCAGTTGAAGCTGTGCAGCATTCCGGTTTACCTGAGGCCCTGTCTGGCGACTTGCTGGGCAGGGCCTCTTATGTCGTAGGGACGCGGACCTACACACCTGCCAACCCATCAGGAAAGTGCGGTGTGTCGGCGATGAAACATGAATTTGGCCGAGAGGCGAGCGTCTTTCATGGCGCACGCACGGAGCTTCCGGCGGCCTTCAAAAGGAGAACCCATGTTGTCTTCGAAGCTGATTCGCACCTTGACCCTGGGGTTGAGCCTCGCTGGCACCGCAGCGTTGGCGGAGGATGCAGCGCCCAAGTCGGGGACGGTTCCCCAGTTGAACTGTCCAGCGGGGACCAAGCAGTTCGGTACTCCGGAAGAGAGCATCTATTGCCGCAAGACGATTTCCGTGAATGGCATCAACTTCGCTCACGGCCCGGCTGTCTCGTACTACCCCAATGGGCAGAAGCGCTTCGAGGGGCAGTACTTTGAAGGATTCCGCAGCGGCACTTGGACCTTCTACGACGAGACTGGCAAGCAGACCGGTCGCACCCAATTCAGCGCTGACAGCTACCACGGCAAGCGCGTGCAGTACTTCCTCAATGGCAAGCCGCGCCTCATTGAGGAGTACGTGAACGGGAAGCGTCACGGCCTGACTCAGGAGTTCTCCGAGGACGGCAAGTTGGTTCGCGAGGCGCAGTTCCGCGACGACAAGCAGGTCGACGCGAAGTAGCTCTCCTCCTTGCTCCAGTACCGAGGGCTCTCCTTCCCAGCGGAGGAGGGCCTTTCTTGTTCCTGTGCGTTGCTCTTGACCTACGGGCTCGGATACAAGCGCCCCTGTGAAGGTCGTGTCCCTCGCCCCCTTATTGCCCGAAATCCCCATCTGCACCGTAGCGGAGATGGGGCTCCGAGAGCTGGAGCGCCTCCGGCTCATCCTCCGTGGGGGCTCGGTCATCGATTGGCGGCGGATGCACTTCCAGTCCCGCGAGGAGGTGGACCACTTCCTGCGGCTCTGCCAGCTCGACCTCTCGCGGGCTGACGATGAAGCCTGGGCGCGCTTGGTTCTCGCGGACGCCGTGGAGTACCTGCGGAAGACCTTCGACTACCGGGTCGCGGATGCAGTGGCCAGCCCCCCGGAGATCCACGATCTCTTCCTCTATGCGTCCGGGGCGAAGGGACTGCCGAAGTATCGCCGCATCGCCTGTATCGTGCTGAAGGTGATGCACGTCATCCAGCACATCGAAGGACGGGACCTGCTCTTCCGGTTGGCCGTCTCCGAGGCGGGATTGGCGGACTTGGTAACAGACAAGGTGTTGGCGGTGGCCCAGGAGATTCAGGCCAGGGGGTTGCCGGTGGTGGAGTTCGCGCACTCCATCAAGACGCGCGACTCGCTCGTCACCAAGCTGATTGCGAAGAAGGAGACGGTGGCGGCTCAGGTCTATGATCGGACGCGGTTCCGCATCATCACGAAGAACCGGGCTGACATTCTTCCGATCCTCTACTTCCTCACGCAGCGTCTGTTTCCCTTCCACCTCTTGGTACCGGGGCAGACAGAGAACTCGCTTATCTCATTCAAGTCGGTGCTGCAGGACTACCCTCATTTCGAGGAGTTCGCTGCGCAATTGCATCTGGATCGCGATTACGAGGATCGTGAGGACCGTGGCAGTAATCAATTTTCAGGAAGCACCTACCGCGCCCTCAATTTCATCGTAGATATGCCTTTGCGGATGGATGCATATCTCACCACTCCTGAAGAGGATCAGCGCTCGCGGAAGAGCCGTATCGTGTTCACGCTGGTGGAGTTCCAGATCATGGACCAGGAAACGGCACGGCTGAATGAGGAGGGTGAGAATGCGCATAAGCTCTATAAGCGGCGACAGAAGCGGCGTGTTCTGCGCCGCCTTGCGCGGGGCCTTGTAGTCCCTAAGCGCAAGGGTTGATGAACCCTTGCATTCTGCGGCGCAGTGGCCTCACGAGTCCGAGTTCAGGTGCTACGGGTACTCGTAGGTGACCTCAAGTTCCGCCAACTTGGGAGTCTGCTCTACGTCTGAGTAGATGTCGTCATAAGCGCTGTCATTGTCGCTTGGTACCTCGAATCGGAGCCTGAACTGAGAGCGCTTGGTGTTGCGACTGCCTCTGTCTGCCCAATCCTGTGTCACGAACGAGGTCACGTCAAAGGTCCCCATCGTGGTTATGGCATTGCTCGGGACGATGATAGGAGGGTTTAGCGCTGGTGACTCGTATTGGACCTTGGCGTCAGGATTGACTGATTCTGCGCCAGAGTATGCAATTGTTTCACCGATATACACTCGCTCAAGGAGGAGTCGGCCAAGGACGGCAAAGGGAGTGCCGCGCTGGCCAGTGATATACCATTTAAGTCTGCTGGAGGTGATGTGAGTCAGTTCTTCTGGAAGCGCATCGAGTTTGAAGCCAAGCAGGAGGCGATTCTGGCTATCTCCAAACCAATCCCCAACTGATTCAAAATTATATGCACCACCGTTTCTCCAGTAATCCGGTGCAGAGGCATTACCGCTTGTGCGTACATCAAAGTCGAGAGTGACGGTGTTCTGCCGTACGGCGCGGAACGTGCTGGTCACGTTGTTTTCCAGCGCATTGCCGGACAGATCCTTGGCGGTGGTGGCGACACTCCAGATCACCTCCGTGCCGTAGGCGAAGTCCGTGTCTGGGTTGAAGGTCATCTCGGTGCCGGCCGCATTCCAGCCGAAGACTCCGAACTTGAACCCCGGTGGTGAGGTGATGGCGAAGGCCGTCTGGGCAGAAGCCTTGTCCATGGGCTCGGAGAACGTCACGGTGACGACTGCATCCCGAGCCACTCCGATGGCTGCGTAGGCCGGGCTGAAACTCAGGACTGTGGGAGGCGTGGTGTCCGGAGCCGGCCCGGTCGTGCTGAACGAGAACGCCTTGCGGTCCGCCAGCGCCTTTCCGGCCAGGTCCTTGCCATCAACGACGAGGGTGTAGGTGGTGTTCTGTGACAGCGGCGCCGCCGGCTGCAGCGTGAGCTGGGTGTTTCCGTTCGTCCACGTCGAGGCGCTGAGAGCCACCGTGGGTGCGATGCTGAACTGTACCGTGGTCACGTTCATGGGCTCGGAGAACGTGAGGACCCACTGAGTGTTGGTGGGCACATTGGTCGAACCGTGAAGCGGTGAGGCCGTGGTGATGGTGGGAGGAGTGCTGTCGGCGGGTGTGCCTGCGTCGGGCGTGGAGCCTGCGTCGGGCGTGCCCCCTGCATCCGGGGATTCAGGCTCCGCGACCTCGGGGAGGTTGATGCAGGCGGACAGCAGGACGGCCAGTAGCAGAGGGACGATGCGTTTGAGTTGGGACATGCTGCTCCTCCAAAGCAAGGGGCGTTCCACAGCGCTCGGTGGACGCTCCTGGCCTGAAATCAGGCTCTTGGAGGCGCAGGAAAGACGGTTCCCCTCTCGAACGCCAGCGGCTTGCAGTGGAGGCTCTCAGGAGCACCGTCCACGAACCTGGACTCCCAAGTCCATGAAGCGGGACGGTGCGGCCCGGAGGCAGGGGGGGAGAGGGCTACTTCTTCTTCCGGTTCTTCTTCCGGTTGGCCTTCTCGCGCTTGCGGCGCTCCTTGATGGCGTCCCGGTCCTCGGCCTTGCCCGCCGCCGACGGCGGCGCGTAGCCCATCAGGCGGGCCTTGGCCATCGCCGCCTGGCTCATCGGCGGCGTGTAGCCCGGGGCGATCTGCGGCATCTGCATGGGCAGGCCTCCCATCCCTCCCATCCCCGCCATGGCCTGCTGCATCACCTTGTCCTTCCCCATGATGCTCGACAGGTCCATGTTCTTCAGCTGCGACAGCTGCCCCAGCTGCTTGAACCCCGGGATCTTCCCCAGCAGCCCCGGGTTTTGCCCAATCGTCCCCATCACCTGCTGCATCATCCCGAACTTCTGCAGCAGCTCGCGCACGTCCTCCACCTTGCGCCCGCTGCCCTTCGCGATGCGATCGACCCGGCTCGCGTTGATCAGATCCGGCCGCAGGCGCTCCTTCTCCGTCATCGAGTCGTACATCGCCTCGATCTTCGTGAGCTCCTTCTCGTCCGGGTTCAGCTGCTCCGTCAGGTCCCCGAACAGCGGGAACTTCTCCAGCAAGTCCTTCAGCGGCCCCATCCGCCGCACCATTCGGATCTGCTCGACGAAGTCCTTCATCGAGAAGTTGCCGGACAACAGCTTGCGCGCGTCCTCCTCGGCCTTCTTCTCGTCGACGACCTTCTCGAAGTCCTTCATCAGGCCGACGATGTCGCCGAAGCCCAGGATGCGGCCCGCGAGCCCGTCCGGCCGGAACTCCTCGAGCTTGTCCATTCCCTCGCCGATACCGAGGAACTTGATCGGCTTGCCCGTCACCTCCTTGATGGACAGCGCCGCGCCACCACGCGCGTCACCGTCCAGCTTGGTGAGGATGAAGCCGTCCAACGCCAGCCGCCGGTCGAACTCGGCCGCCGTGCGCACCGCGTCCTGGCCGATCATCGCGTCGCAGACCAGCAGGATGTTGTCCGGGTGCACGTTGCCCTTGATGGCCTCCAGCTCCGCCATCAGCGCCTCATCGATGGCGAGCCGGCCCGCCGTGTCGATCAGCACCACGTCACACTTCTGCTCGCGCGCCGCCGCATACCCGCGCGCCGCCAGCTCCGGCGGCGGCACATTCGGCTCGTGGTACACCGGCACCTTCAGCCGCTCGCCCAGCACCTTGAGCTGGTCCACGGCGGCCGGGCGGTAGATGTCCGCCGCCACGAGCAGCGGCTTGCGCCCCTCCTGGAGGAGCTTGTTGGCCAGCTTGCCCGTGGTCGTCGTCTTACCCGAGCCCTGCAGGCCCACCATCATGATGCCGCTCAGCTGCCCCCGAGGCTTGAGCTTGAGGCTGGTGTCCACCGGGCCCATGAGGGCCTCGAGCTCGTCGTGGCAGATCTTCACGAAGTAGTCGGCCGGGCTCACCTTGCGCTTCTGGCCGGACTTGTCGGTGATGGTCGTCTGGACCACCTCGCCCACCGTCTTCTCGCGGACGCGGGCGACGAACTTCTTCACCACATCGAAGGCGACGTCGGCCTCGAGGAGGGAGACGCGGATGTCGCGGAGGGACTCGTCCACGACGTCCTGGGAGAGCTCGCTCTTGCCAGCGAGGCGATTCTTGGCGGCACGGAAGCCCTTGGTGACAGTCTCGAGCATGGCGGGCGGCTTTATAACAAGGGCAGGCCGGAATCGACCGTTGAGCGCATTGCGGCCGTCCAGCAGTTGAGAGAAGGTCCCGATTCCAGAAGAGGCACTCGGGCACGAGTGGCGGAACTGGCAGACGCAGCGGACTTAAAATCCGCTGGCCCGAAAGGGCCGTCCGGGTTCGATCCCCGGCTCGTGCACTCTCAAACCCTGGAGGTTATTGAGAAATTCGCCGGCCTTGAGGATGCGCGGGGGCCTGGCGGACGGGTGCCGCGGCGTGTTCCAACCGATGGGGCGCAGGCCTGTCCGCTTGCTGACTTCGGGGAGGGCTGCTCGGGCCGCTCCCCGGTGAATCCAGCCGACTCAGCGCTGGCGCGCGCCTGGCCGCACGTGGATAGGCACGGACAGCGTTTGCGCCCATGGCTGGAAGACCCGAGCGACCCTTTCAGTCGGGATGACTCGGCTTCCACGCCAGCGCTGGACGGGCGCGCGCTATCCGGGGTTTAATGTTTTGGGAATCTTCCACCGGCACCATCGCAGGGATAGCCCGAGAGTCCTGACATGAAAGTCCAAAACCCCCAGTCCCCCCTCCCGCGCTCTGTTTCCGATTCCGCCTCGCCGCCGACGACCAAGGCGCTTCCGCCCCAGCGTGGCAACGAGCTGGTCTCCCCGCGGTCCGATGCGTTCGACTCCAAGCGCGGCACCCAGTCCCGGCCCGCGGTGCTGACCGGTGAGGTCCAGGGCGCGGCTCCGTCGCTGCCTCCCGGCGCCGGCCCCATCAGCCCCAAGGACATCCCGGCGGCCGACTGGACGATGTTCGTCAACCTCAACGCGGACAACAACCTCGAGAGCTTTGGCAAGGCCGACCTCAACGAGATGGAGGCCGGCGGCGGCTCCATTCCGGGCAAGCTGAACATGATCGCCCTGGTGGATGGTGGCAGCCTCAAGGACCCCGTGAACAACTGGAACACCGGCACGCGCCTCATGTACGTGACCAAGGATCCGAACAAGTCCAACAAGGTCATCTCGCGCGAGATCCAGGTGGACCCGAACTCGGACCTGGGCAAGCTGCTGGCCAAGGGCAACGGCGAGCTGGACACGGGCAGCCCCGAGGTGCTCCGCGCCGCGCTGGACTACGTGCAGAAGAACACCCAGTCCAAGCACTACATGGTGGACCTGTGGGACCACGGCAACGACTGGCGCGGCGTCTCGTATGACGACCACCCGAACAGCAACCTGGACATGAACGAGCTGAAGCAGGCGCTCACCGGGTTGCCGCAGAAGATCGACATCCTCTCGGCGGACGCGTGCCTGATGGCCACCGTCGAGGTGGCTGACACCGCCAAGGCCGCGGGCGCGGACTTCCTGGTGGGCAGCGAGGAGGTCGAGCCGGGCACCGGCTGGAACTACACGGATCTCCTCAGCCGCGTGAGCAAGCTGTTCGACGGCGACACCTCCGTCAGCGCCGAGCAGATGGCCAAGGCCGTGCAGGACTCGTACGCCGCGGGCCCCAAGGACAACGTCACCGTGTCGGTGACGGACCTGTCCAAGCTGCCTGGGCTCAACACCAAGCTGAACGACTTCAGCGACGCGCTGGTCAAGGCCGGCGGCCTGCAGGACAAGACGCTGCGCGGCGCGTACGACAAGGCGCTGCGCTTCGATGACGCGGACCAGATGGATCTGGGTGACTTCGCCAAGCGCGTCGCGGCGAGCACCACCAACGCCAGCCTGAAGACGGCGGCCAATGCCCTCCTGGCCGAGCTGGCGAAGACGACCACGGAGAAGGGCGTCGGGATCAGCTCCACGGCCGGCAAGAGCTCCGGCTCACGCGACGTCGCTATCCCAGTCCCGGACAGCCGGAATCTCACGCCTGTCCGGTCGAGCAACCCCTACGCCGCGTCCACCGGCCTGACCGTCTACGCGCCCCGTGGCTCCGTGGATGCGGACTACAAGAAGGCCGGATCCGCCTGGCTCAACAGCCACTGGAACAACGTCATCAAGACGTACAGCAGCACCCCGCGCTCGTAGCCGAGCCCGGTCGCGCTCTCGCACGTCACGCCGGGCGCCGCTTCACAGCGGCTCCAGGAACTGGCGGATGTGCGAGAGCACCCGCTTGATCTTGGGAATCTCCGAGAGCGCCTCGGGCACGCTGATACGGACCGGGCGCTCGCGCCCCACCAGGTCTGGCAGGACCGGCACCAGCAGATCCTCGGGCGTGTCGGGATCCGCCAGCTCGACGCTGGGGATCAGGCCAATGCCCAACCCGGCGATGCAGCAGGTGCGGATCAGGTGGATGTCCGCCGTGATGAGCGCCGGCTCGACCGTGAACACGGCGCCTCGGAGCGTGGGCCAGGAGCGCGCATCGTCTCCCGGAGCCTCCCAGGAGAAGAGCTCGTGGCCTTGCAGCTCTTGCAGGGAGCGTGGGACTCCTCGCCGCCGCAGGTACTCCTTGCTGGCGATCAGCCCCTCTCGCACCCGCATCGCCACGTGCGAGAGCCACGGCCCCCGGGGGGTGTCCTCTCCGAAGTGGACCGCCAGGTCCACGTT
Organism: Hyalangium sp.; assembly: GCF_045802625.1. Classification (NCBI taxonomy): domain Bacteria; kingdom Pseudomonadati; phylum Myxococcota; class Myxococcia; order Myxococcales; family Archangiaceae; genus Hyalangium; species Hyalangium sp. Next base: position 29,186 of record NZ_JBJMQP010000053.1, read on the forward strand.
GTCCAGCGGCTCGCCCAGGGGGTTGTCGCTGAGGCGGGCGTGGACACTCAGCCGTGGATAGTTGGACCGCAATGCTCCGAAGAGCGGAGTGAGCAGATGCGGCGGCAGCCCCACGGGCAGCACCAGCCGGAGCACCCCCGAGGGCTCCTGGCCCACCTCGCGGATGGAGGCCAGCAGGGCGCTCGTCTCCTGCATCATGATCCGGCCGCGCTGGGCGAGCAGCTCCCCGGCCTCGGTCAGGACGATGCCCTGTTGCGTGCTCTTGAGGAGCGGCACGCCGGCGCGCGCCTCGAGCGCCTCGACGCGGCGCCTCAAGGTGGTCCGCGACACGCCCAGGGACTCGGCGGCGGCCAGGAACGAGCCGGTCTCCACCACGTCAAGGAACGCCCTCAACTCTTCCAGATCCATGCTCGTGCCTCGCTGCGTGGATTCCTCGCTGCACAGCGATTGGACACCGCATGTCCGTCTTTGGCCATCGGCCGCGCGCTCGGGGGGCTACGAAAGAAGCCCCCAACTTCCAGGTGGAATGCCCCATGCGCACGCCAGCCGTCCTCGCCTTCGCCCTCGCCTTGTCCACGCTGCCTGCCCACGCCAAGGACCCTTCCCTGGGCGCGACGACCTTCACGGTCTATGAGGCGTACATGAGCCCCTCCCAGCAACCGGGAGAGGAGACGGACGCTCCGAAGTTGGTGGAGAAGAGCCTCGGCCTGTCGGGCACGGCTCCCTCGGTGCCGCGCGAGAGCCGCAAGTCCCGGGGCTATGGGCAGATCCGCTTCGCCAAGGATCTGAGCAAGGCCTATGTCGAGGTCGACATCCAGGGGGTCAACCCGGATGACATCATCATGTTCCACATCCACTGCGGCCCTCCGGGAGTCCTGGGCCCCATCATCGTGGATTTCGGCGCGGACGAGGGCGCGTCGAAGAAGTTCGTCAACGGCAAGATGACCTTGGAGCTCACCAACAAGAATATGGTCTTCATCAAGGACATGCCCAAGGGGCTGAAGCCCGCGCTGCCGGAGAGCTGCCCCGCCGAGCTGGGCTTCCCCACCCAGACCAAGACCATCGCCGGCCTGGAGTACCTGGCGAGGAAGGGCGTGCTCTATTTCAACCTCCACACCAAGGCGCACACCTACTACGGAGAGATGCGCGGTCAGATCTACGCCGCCCAGGAGTAGAGGAGCTGGCATCGCCCGCTAGAGCAGGAGCCGCGAGCGAGGGACCGAGCCAGCCGAGACGTTGATGCGTGGACAGCGCCTCCGCCAGCGTGCCACTGGTCGCGGGCTACGCCCACCCCATCTTCCTCAAGCAACAGGGGAGGGGTGTGCATGACTGTCAGACTTCGGGAACGATCCGTGGGTTGGCTGCTGGTGGGGAGCCTCTGCGTGCTCGCGGCGTGGCCGGCCCAGGCCTTCGATGACGCGGCGGCGGATCGGGCGCTGCAGTTCGCTCGGACTCAGTTGAACAAGACGGCCACGAACCCGGCGGTGCCGACGAACCAGTATCCCAAGGCCAGCACCGACGGCACGTGGAAGCTCGTGCGCAACGACGACATGGTGGGCTGGACCCAGGGCTTCTTCCCCGGCCTGCTCTGGCTCATGTACGACCAGGGCCGCGATGCCACCTGGAAGTCACGGGGGGATGCGTGGACGCGCAACCTGGAGCTCCAGAAGACCAACACGCAGACGCATGATCTGGGCTTCAAGTTCATGCCCAGCTTCGGCCAGGCGTACCGCCTGACGGGAGACGCCTACTACCAGGGGGTGCTCCTGACGGCCGCCCGTTCACTGGCGACCCGCTACAACTCCACGGTGGGGGTCATCAAGTGCTGTGACTGGAACCCGGCCTGGCAGGTGCCGACAGTCGTCGACACGATGATGAACCTGGAGCTGCTCTTCTGGGCGTCCCGGAATGGAGGCGATCCCGCCTGGAACGACATGGCCCTCAACCATGCACTGAAGACCATGACGGACATGGTGCGCTCGGATGGCAGCACCTTCCAGGTGGTGGACTACGACACCGCGGGCCACATCCGCTCGCGGGGCACGTACCAGGGATACTCGAACAGCTCCACCTGGGCGCGCGGCCAGGCCTGGGCCATCTATGGCTTCACCATGGCGTACCGGTACACGCGTGATGCGCGCATGCTGCAGACCGCGCAGAAGGTCACCAATTACTACCTGGACCACCTGCCGGCGGACTCCATTCCCTTCTGGGACTTCAACGCGCCCGCGGGCCAACAGGTGAAGGACTCGTCCGCGGCCGCCGCCGTCGCCTCGGCGCTCCAGGAGCTGAGCACCTACGTGACGGACCCGGCCGTGGCGCAGCGGTACCGGAACGCGGCCCTCGCGATGCTCGACAGCCTCAGCTCGTCGGCCTACCTGGCCTCCGGTAGCAGCAGCCCCGGCATCCTCCTGCATGGCGTGGGGTTCTACATGACGCCCGTTAATCCGCCAGGGAGCGACATCGACAAGAGCCTCATCTACGGCGACTACTACTTCGTCGAGGCGCTGATCCGCTACAAGCTGGCGAGGGCGGGCGGCTGGTACTCGACGCTCGTCTTCCCGGGCAGCCTGCATGACCTGGGCGCCAACAACACCGGGGTGCAGGTGGCCGAGTTCGATGTGACTCCGCTCAGCAAGCCCGTGGACGCCGTCATTGGATACGCGGGCCGCGCCACCAACGTCACCGCCTACTCCAGCCTGTCCCTGCTCATCCGCTTGAACCCCAGCGGCTTCTTCGATGTGCGCCGGGGGGGCGACTATGCCGCCCTCGCCAGCCTGCCCTACGAGATCAACGCCACCTACCACGTCCGCATGCGAGCGGATCTCGGTGCGAAGCGCTACAGCGTCTGGGTGAGGCCCCCGGGGGGGAACGAGGTGCTCCTGGCCGACAACTTCGGATTCCGCTCCGATGCGCCTGCCATCACGGATCTCGGCAAGGTGTCGCTCAAGAGCGGCCACTTCGACAACGAGCTCCGGGTGAGTGGGCACAGCGTGAGGCTCGGGAGCGCTCCTGTCACCAGCCCGAGCCCGAGCGAGCCGAGCCCTCCAGCGGCCGGGGAGCCACCGCCGACGGGAGCGCCGGAGGTTTCGGATCCGCCTGCCGAGACCCCGCCCGAGCGGGAGAGTAAGGGGTGCGCCGCGGCTCCGGGCTCCATGATGGCGCTGGTGGGACTGTTGCTGTGGCTCCTGGGGAGGGGTCGACGCTCATCCTCCAGGGCATAGCGGATGGCCCGGGCCAGATCCCGCCGTCCTGGCCGACTGGGATCGCCTGCTGCAGATCTTCTCGAACCTGCTCGGCAATGCGCTCCAGTTCACGCCTAAGGGAGGGCAGATCGCTCTGCGCGTCGAGCAGGCTGGGGACACGCACAGGTGCGCGTGGCGGGGGAGTAAGCCTGAACGAAGGCTTTCACAGGAAAGCGCGAGGACTCCGACTTATCTGCGAGTGACGAGTGGATCCGACAGGGGGGTAGACGAAAGTGCACGGTGCACTACACTCGGTGATCACGGGAGGGGAACCACCTAGGAGCATGGATGTCGCTTGAGCACGAAAGGCGCCGCCTCCGGCGCGACCCTCTCCAGAGTCCACCCACCTCCATGCGTGGGGCGCGTTGCGCGCCCACGGAAGGGGGCTTCCTCATCGCCACCTGCTTCGAGAGGGCGCTCGGTGACGGGCCCTCGCTCGCTCTTGCTTCTTCCACTCGAACGTCTTCGCGCCTCCACTAGCGCAAGGGGAACGCGGTATACCGCCCACTCGGACCCTTCCCCCGAGTGAGCCGCGCTCTTCGTCTTCGCGGTCGCAGAGTTTCACCTCAACCTTCGTTGTGAGAGCACCTTGACTATGCAGACTCCTGACCAGTTCGCGGATGTGGATGTGTTGGGCGCGAATCTTCAAGCCATCGTGGATGGCTTCGGAAACTTCTCCCTGCTGGGCAACCGTATCCTGCTGGACGAGGGGCTCGGCGCCAGCGGAGGCGACGGCTCGATCATCTTCCAGAAGGATCAGTGGTACCCGCTGGGCGCGTTCCTGCGCGCCTTCGAGCGGATCGGCAAGGAATTCGGTGCGTACATCCAGCACCAGGTCGGCCTGGCGATTCCGAAGAACGCCGTGTTTCCGCCGACGGTCGTGGACATCGACACCGCGATCCAGGCCATCGACGTGGCGTACCACATGAATCACGCGATGAGCGGTGTGCCGCTCTTCTCGCCCGCGACGGGAAAGAAGATCGATCGCATCGGCAACTACGGCTACGAGCGACAGCTGGGCAAGAAGCTGATCGTGAGCAAGTGCACCACGCCGTACCCGTGCCCGTTCGACGAGGGCATCTTGACGTCCATGGCGCAGCGCTTCGAGCGCACGTCCAGCGTCAAGCACGTGCCCGGAGCATGCCGCTCCCGGGGCAACAACCACTGCATCTACCACATCGCTTGGAAGTAGCGCCCACGCGGGGCGCCGCCTCTAGCCTCTAGGCGGGGGCGGCGACCGCGGTGCTGCGCTTGTTGACGGTCCGGACACGCACGGCGGCGCCAGCGTCCGGCTGGTGCTTCTGGGCGTACTCCATCCACTCGTCGAACATGCGGTGGAACAGCTCGAAGACCTCGTCGACCAGCCCCATCGCCTCGGCCTCTTGCTCGGGCGTCAGCTCGATGGTCTGCAGCTTGCCCTCGATGTCCTCGGTCCCCATGGCGTGGCCGCTCTCGAGATCCTTGTGGAGCGCGCCGAAGTAGCAGAGCGTGTTGCCGGTGGCCTTCTCGAATTCGTTGGCCAGGTCGCTGAACCGGGTGAAGGCCACATCGCCGGTGGCCTCGATGGCCTCGACCACCGCCAGGCGCACGGCGGGGGAGGTGTCCTCGATGAGCCCCATCAGCTTGTAGATGGTCTGCCGGGTGGCCTGGCGATCATCGCCCCACAGCAGCCGCAGCGCGCCGTTGAGGTCCATCTGGGTGTTGGCGCCCAGCGTGCGCAGATCCTTGAGGTACATGCCCCAGTGGTGATCATCCTCTTGGCTGTGCGTGTTGATGATCTGCTGGGTGGGGTCCGCGGACTGCTCGTCGCGCAGGCCGTACTTGTTCACATCCGAGAAGCCCATGACGAACGGCGCCATGCAGGGCACGAAGCCGAAACGCCGACGCGGATCCACGTTGGCGTCCTGGACGAACATCATCAGGGCCGACTGATCCAGACGCTTCTTGTTGCCCTCGATACGCTCTGCAACTCGCTTCATCATGGTGGGGTCTCCTCGATTGGGTGTCCCTGGACCCCCTTCGAGCATCGACACAGGGGCTGCGGGTAACTTTTAGAAATTTACTTCCCCCCGACCGCCGACTTAACGAACGTCACTGTAGTGGATTTTTATGCGCGGGTCAAAAACTTCTAGCGGGTTCAGTCTTTTTTTTTGAGTAAGCGGGTTTTACGGTGTGCTGAAGGGTATGGCTTGATCCGACTGGGTTGGCCAAGACATGGATAACACGAGAGGTAGAGTCGGTCATAACCCATATTCTGGGGCCGACCCACCCCCTTGATCTCATTGCCCTCGGCCAGCGACTGCCCGTTGCGAGCATGAGTCAGGGAGTGAACCTGACGACGTCCAGGGTGGGCATCCACAGTGCGCGTCGCAACCGGGAGCACCCGCGCTTCACGCTCTCTCGTGGCCCTCGCCATGTCTGTGCGCGCCGGCCTTCTCGCGAAGCTCGTTCTCTCCGTCCTCATCCCACACCCTCGACTTCGAGCTGTTGCTCTCCCCTGGATTTGATGTGGCGGCGGAACCCAGGATCCAAAAAGCCCCCGGCATCCTCTCCTGATCGAGGATCAAGATTGCCGCCGCCACGTGCGCCGAGTCTCCTCTTATATCGTGAGCCGACTCTCCTCCTATATAGCGATGGGCCTCCTATATAGCGATGGGCCTGCTGAGGCAGAGGATCTGGGGAGTCTCTTCGTTGAGGTGCTGCTGACCCACCCCTTGAACACCCGGCGATGCGCCGGAAGCGGAAGAGCGTCGCTCACCTGGTGCCACAGGTGGGTGTTGAGGGAATCGACGGGGTTTCCGTCACCTGAGATGTCTTTTTTGACACGGCTCCCAGCCAGAGGGGGGCCGATCCAGGTCCCTCCTTGGCTCATGCCTCAATGAAAATCCTTGGTTGCATAATAGGGGTTTTTCAAACCCATGTGTCTGATTTGACTCTGAATTCCAACCGGAGTGTCTGTGAGTGGGGTTAGCAGATCCGCGGTGCTTGGTATCCATGGAATTACAACAAGACTGGAATGTCCGTTTTTGACGGAGCTGATCTGGGGCCTTTTGCCCATTCAACGGAGGCCGAGAGCCTCGGTTGTGCCTTGTCAGCGGAAAAGAGACGGCCCTGAGACATGACGCAGCGCCGCATCCCCGCTCAACGGGGAAAGGGCATAGCCGTTGCAACCTTCTAGGATTGTCGCAGCAAGCAAGTAAGTGCGAGCAGCCGCAACGCCACCCGGCACCTTCGACTTCATTCCCCTAGGGAGGGCACCATGCGCCGTATTGCGATCATTGGCTCTGGACAGGCCGGACTTCTCGCCGCCCACGCCCTCCTGAAGGCGGGCTACGAGGTGACGCTCTACTCGGATCGGACGCCTGAGCAGTGGCTGCATGAGAGCCGGCCCACCGGCACCGCCACCCGCTTCGATCTGTCGCTCCAGTTCGAGTACGAGCTGGGCCTCGGCTCCTGGGAGAACGACGCGCCGTGGACGGACGGCATGCACATGACGCTCTGCCCGGTGCCGGGCAACCGCATGCTGACGATGACGGGGACCTTCCGCCGGCCCTGCCTCTCCATTGATCTGCGCCTGCAGAGCCACGCCTGGATGCTCGAGCTGGTCAAGCGCGGCGGCAAGCTCCAGATCGAGTCGATCAACCTCGAGCGCCTGGATCAGATCTCCGCCGAGAACGATCTGACGATCGTGGCCGCGGGGCGCGCGGAGCTCAGCCGCCTGTTCGAGCGGGATGCCGAGCGCAGCATCTACGACAAGCCGCAGCGCCACCTGGCCATGGTGTGCGTGAAGGGCCCCGCCATGGGCTTCAACGGCGTCCCCATGCTCCCGGTGAAGAACAACACCATTGGTGGGGTGGGGGAGACCCTCTTCGTGCCGTACTACCACAAGGATGCGGGGGCCAGCTGGAACATGGTCTTCGAGGCCTTGCCGGGCGGCCCGATGGATCGCTTCGGGGGGGCCAAGTCGGGCGAGCAGGTGCTGGAGATCGCCAAGCAGGTGATCCGCGAGTTCATGCCCTGGGACTACAACTGGGTGAAGAACGCCGAGGTCTCCGATCCCCTGGGCTGGCTGGTGGGTAAGTTCGCACCCACCGTGCGCAAGCCGGTGGGGCGGCTGCCGTCGGGCCGGCTGGTGACGGCGATCGGCGACACGGCGATGTCGCTGGATCCGATCGCGGGCCAGGGCGCCAACAACGGCAACAAGATGGTGCGCAACCTGGTGGAGTGCGTCATCGCCCACGGGGATCGGCCGTTCGACGCCCAGTGGATGACGGACACCTTCGAGCGCTTCTATGCGGATCACGGCGCGGCGACGTACGCCTTCAGCAACATGCTGCTGGAGCCCCCGACGCCCGGCGCGCGCGATCTGCTCATCGCCCAGTACGGCAGTGACGGCCGCTTCGACAACTCCAGCGGCCAGCAGATGCTGGCCAACGCCTTCGTCGAGAACTTCAACGATCCGCGGACGCTGACCCCTGTGCTGCAGGATCGTCAGAAGGTGCACGGGTTCATCGAGAAGGTGACGGGCCGCTCGTGGCTGCGGGCCATCGCCGCCGGAGCCGTGGGCGTGGCCTGGGAGGAGATCCGCCAGTGGCGTGGGCTGGAGCCGCGTCACCCGACCGTCGCCGCGATCAAGATCGCGGCCTGAGCTGCGCTCCTAGCGCCCCCAGCGGATTGTCCCGCCAGGGAGGGCCGCTCGCTCTGGTAGGGAGCGGGTGCTCCTGGCTGGCGGAGTGCCGGGGGGGCACAGTGTCCGGAAGTGGCGTCGCCCTGTCATCGGTTGTGGGATTGCGTGCTTGCGTCAACTGGGGAAGTCGGCTAGTTGTGCCCTCGGTTGTAGGCCTCCTGCGCGATTAGCTCAGCTGGATAGAGCGTTGGCCTCCGGAGCCAAAGGCCACAGGTTCGAATCCTGTATCGCGCGCTGTGTAAGGGCCCGGAATCGCAGGGATGACTCCCTGAGGGTTCCGGGCCCTTCGCTTTGGGGCCGCTGCGTTGCCCCACTCCTGCCCCCTCAATGAGCCGAGGCCGAGTGCTCGGGCGCCAGGAGGATTCGCACCGTGCGCACCCGGCGCGGCGTGGCGTCCAGGACCTCCAGCACCGTTCCATCGTCCAGGGTCAGCCGGGCCCCCGGCTTGGGGATGTCTCCCGTTCGCGCGGAGCAGAGGCCGCCCACCGTCGAGTACCCATGGCCCTCTTCCAGCTCCAGGCCGAGCTCGCGGTTGAGCTGCCGGAGGCTCGCCGTGCCCTGCACCACCGCGCTCGTCGCGCTCTCGCGCCGGATGAACTCCTCCGGCGTCTCCGTCTCGCTCAGGATGTCTCCCACCAGCTCCTCGACGAGATCCTCCATCGTCACCAGCCCCATCACGCCCCCGCGCTCGTCCACCACGATGGCCAGCTGCATGCGGCGCTGCTGAAGCTCCTTGAGCACGTCGATGGCTCGCATGGTCTCGAAGACGAAGTAGGGCGGGCGCAGCACGTCCTCGAGGAGGATGAGGTTCCCCTCCCAGGCCACGCTCAGCAGATCCTTCGCGATGACGTAGCCGACGATGTTGTCCAGTGTGTCCTCGTAGACCGGCAGCCGCGAGTGCCCATGCTCCAGCAGGAGCTGCCGGAGCTCCTCGGTGCTCGCGTGCCGGCGCAGCGCGACGATGCGGTTGCGAGGCACCATCACCGCCGCCAGCGTGAGCGCCGCCAGATCGAACGCGCGCGAGGCGATCTCCCCGGCGCGGGGATCCAACGTGCCCGCCTTCGAGGCCTCCTCCACAAGCTGCTGCAGTTCCTCGGGAGAGAGGCGCGCCTCGGTGAAGTTCGTGCGGTCTCCGAAGAAGCGCAGGAGGAGGTTGGAGCTGGCCGTCAGCAGCCACACCAGCGGCCGGACCAGCCAGGACAGTCCATAGAGCGGGCGGCCGATGAGCAGCGCGTACCGCTCCGAGTAACGCAAGGCGAGCGACTTGGGCACCAGCTCGCCCAGCACCAGCGACAGAAAGGAGATCGCGCCCACGACCAGGGCGAAGGCGAGGCGCTCCGCCACTGGCTCGCCCACGCCCAGCCGGGCCAGCAAGCCCGCCAGCGGGTGGGCGAGCGAGGCGCCTCCGAAGGCCGCGGCCGTCGAGCTGATCACCGTGATGCCGATCTGCACCGTGGCGAGCAGGCGCTCGGGGTTGGCGCGCAGCGTGGCGATCAGCCGGGCCGCCCGGCTCCCTTCATCCAGCAACTCGCGCAGCCGGGTCTTGCGCAGCGTCAGCAGGGAGAGCTCCGCGCCGGCGAAGACACCGTTCGCCAGCACGAGCAGCAGGACGATGAGGAGCTCCGACGCGATGATGGCCTCCACTCAAGGGTTTCCTACTCACGGTGGAGTGTGCCGGGCAGCCCTCCACCGCTCCTGCCGCCAGGCGCTCAGGCGTTCAGCGACTGAAGGAGCAGCGACAGCTGGTCGCGGCTGGCCCCCTTGGGGAGATAGTAGTGAGGGCCCGACATTAGAGCGTTGCCAACGTCCTGCGCCGCCGCGGAGGTGAGGAAGACGATGCGCGGCTGTGTGTTGCGAGGCATCCGCTCGACGACCTCCAGGCCGCTCATTCCCGGCATGTTCAGGTCCAGGAGCATGACCCCGTACCGCTCACGAGAGAGCGAGTCCAAGGCCTCCTGCCCGTCTGACGCCTCGATGGCTTCGTAGCCGAGATCCTCCAAGCACACCTTCAGGAACTCTCGCCAGTCCGCATCGTCGTCTACGACTAGGACTCTGTGTGCATCGTCTGACGGTCGGCTCAAAGATCCTCCCTGACGCAAGGGAAACTCCCCGGCGTCACTCCCTCATTCACCCCGGGGGCCGGAGCAGGCTGGCTCGGGGAGCAGGGGGGCGGACAGGGACTCGCTCGTGGCTGCCGCTCCATGGCCTGGGAGGGAGCGACGTGACCGCTCCGAGGCGGCCGCGGGAAATCGGAGTGACAGCGGCGTGAAGTGCCGCGCCGGTTCCTACTCCTGAGGAATGTTCCGGCTCAGCGGATGGCGGATGTCCTTGCCGCGCACCATGTAGACGACCATCTCCGCCACGTTCATCGCGTGGTCGCCGATGCGCTCCAGGTGCTTGGCGATGAACATCAACGCCGTGGCCCGCCGGATGTTCTTCGAGTCCTCCATCATGTACGCCAGCAGCTCGTTGAAGATCTTCAGGAAGAGGGCATCCAGCAGATCGTCTCCCTTGAGCACCTCCTCGGCCTTGGCCACGTCGCTGGACACGAAGGCGTCCAGGGCCTTCTTCACCTGCTGCTGGGCCAGCTCCGCCAGCCGCGGCGTGTCCACGTAGGGCGCCAGCGGCGCCACCTGGCTCAGATCGATGGCGCGCTCGGCGATGTTCACCGCCAGGTCCCCGATGCGCTCCAGATCCGTGACGATCTTCAGCGCCGTGGTGATGAGGCGCAGATCGCTCGCCGCGGGCTGCCGCAGCGCCAGGATGCGGCGGCAGAGATCGTCGATCTCCACCTCCAGCCGGTTTACGTCCTTGTCGGACTTGATCACGTTCTCGGCCAGCGCGGAGTCCCGCTCGGTGAGGGCTCGCACGCTTTGGGCGATGAGCGTCTCCACCTTGGCCCCCATGGCCAACAGCCGCTCGCGCAAGTCGCGCAGATCCTGCTCGAAAGCCTTGTCCGTGTGCGTTGCTGGCATGGCGTGCCTCGCTCCTACCCGAACTTTCCGGTGACGTAATCCTCGGTGCGCTTCTCTCGCGGGTTCGTGAAGATCTGCTCCGTGGCCCCGCATTCCACCAGCTCGCCCATGTAGAAGAAGGCCGTCCGATCGCTCACCCGCGCCGCCTGCTGCATGTTGTGGGTGACGATCGCGATCGTGTACGTGGCCTTCAGCTCGTGGATGAGCTCCTCGATCTTCGCCGTGGCGATCGGATCCAGGGCGCTCGCTGGCTCGTCCATCAGCAGCACCTCGGGCTCCACCGCCATCGCTCGGGCGATGCACAGGCGCTGCTGTTGGCCGCCGGACAGGCCCAGGGCGCTGTCCTCCAGCCGGTCCTTCACCTCGTCCCAGAGCGCCGCGCCTCGTAGGGACTTCTCCACCCGGGCGGAGAGCTGCGCCTTGTCCTTCATCCCCGCCACTCGCAGGCCGTAGGCCACGTTCTCGAAGATGGACTTGGGGAAGGGGTTGGACTTCTGGAACACCATGCCCACCCGGCGGCGCAGGTCCACCACGTCCACGCTCCGGGCGTGGATGCTCGCCCCGTCCAGCAGGATGGTGCCGGTGTGGCTGGAGCCGGGGATGAGATCATTCATCCGGTTGAGCGAGCGCAGGAAGGTGGACTTGCCGCAGCCGGAGGGGCCGATCAGTGCCGTCACCTGCCGCTCGGGGAGCGCAAGGCTCACCTGGTTGACGGCCACCTTGGTGCCGTAGCGGAGCGTCAGCTCCCGAGCCTCCATCTTGAAGCGGGGATTGGGCGACGGGAGGGTCATGGACAGCGTCTCAGGCAGTGTTCGCTGGAGCGTCATATCAACAAGCTCAGCTGGGCGAGGTCGCGCTCGTCATCGACGATGAGGACGTGAGACATGGCGGTGCAATCTGGCCGCTCCCGTTTGCTTTGGCGTGACACACGGGCAACAAGTGCGTGACGAACGGGGACCTCGGAATCCGCGGGCTTGAGCGCATCGGGTGCTCATCCTCGGCCACGGCGTGGCGGACGAGCATCAACGGAAGGGAGTGCACAGGCATGGAGGCGGCCTCCTAATCCCGCGCCGCGGACAGAGGCAAGCCACGCCTGGGTGTCAGCCGTCCAGATCGCTCACGGAGTCCAGCTGCGAAGCCAGCGCCGGCTCCGAGGCCAGCGCCGTGGCCTGCGCGTGACCGATATCGGATGGATCCACCGCCTCCTGGCGCAGGGCGGCGGCCTCGACCTCGTCTCGGGGCACGGGGAGCTCCTCGGCCACGGGCAGCTCGGCGGGCGCGGGCCGCGGCGGCGCACCCGGAGGCGGGCGCAGCACGGGCCCCGGAGGCGGCAGGCCCGAGTGACGGCGCGCGGCCTCCAGCAGCGCGTGGTGATGGCGGTAGCGTGCCTCCACCAGCTTGTGGATGAGGATGGGGCCGCCAGGCACCTTGCGAGCCGTGAGCGCCTGGGTGGCCTTGCGCACCGGGTAGCGCACCCGGCGGATCTGCACGCGCCAGCCCTTGGGCGTGTACGTGAAGATGCCGTAGGCCGGGCGCAGATCCCCGTCCCGGGGAATGCCCGCGCTGGCCACGTCCGCGATGATCATCCGGCCCACGCGGCGGCGGTAGGGGAAGTGCAGGTGCCCGAAGGCGCACGCCGCCGCGTCCAGGTGCATGAAGAAGCGGCGCACGGAGAGCTCGTCCAGCGTGGGGTCCAGCGACTCCTCGAGGTTCTTCGGGTTCGCGTGGCAGATGAACAGATCCTGCCCCTTGCGCGGCGTGTAGCGGACCGAGAAGGGCATGGCGCCCAGCATCTTGAGGTGGGCCTCGCCGAGCTGATCCCGCGTCCAGCGCAGCAGCTCCGTCTTCCAGTGGTCCCGCTCCCGGTAGGCGCCGCCCAGGTAGTTGCCCGCGAGGTAGCAGTCCGTGTTGCCCATCAGCAACGCGTCGCACTTGTCGGCCAGCAGCTCCACCGTCTCGCGAGGGTGGGCGCCGCGCAGCGCGAGATCTCCCGCCGCGACGATGTAGTCGGGCGCCATCCTCTCGATGTCCTCGAGGACTGCCTCGCAGGCGGGCAGATTGCCGTGAATGTCCGCGAGGATCGCGACCCGCATCGTGGCCGTATCCTACCCGGATGCGGCCTTGGCGGTAGCCACGGGCAGAAAAATGACGAACACGCTGCCTACATTGGGCTGGCTCTCGACCTTCACCTCGCCCTCCATGGCGCCGAGCAGGTGCTTGACGATGGACAGCCCTAGCCCCGTGCCGCCCATGTCCCGGCTGCGACCTTTGTCCACCCGGTAGAAGCGCTCGAAGATACGAGACAGGTGCTTGGGCTCAATCCCCACGCCCGTGTCCTTCACCCGTACCACGCAGCGCCCCTCCTCCAATGTGCCGAAGACGTCCACCCGGCCGCCCGCAGGGGTGTACTTCACGGCGTTATCGAGCAGGTTGAGGAGTACCTGCTCGACCGCTCGCTCGTCTCCGCGCGCCACCAGGGTGGGGGGGAGCTGCAGCTCCACGTGGATGTTCTTGCCCGCCGCCTTGGGCTTGACCGTCTCGGCCGCCCGGGACGCCGCCACCGCCAGGGGGACGTTGGCGATCTTCAGCTGCACCTCGCGGGACTCCAGCCGGGACAGCTCGAGCAGATCCTCGACGAGCTCGGAGAGGCGCTCGGATTGGCGGTGGATGATCTCCACCATCTTGGGCGCCATCTCCGCGTCCTTCAGCGCGCCGCTCTGGAGGGTCTCCGCGTAGCCTCGGATGGCGGTGATGGGCGTGCGCAGCTCGTGGGAGACGTTGGCCACGAAGTCCTTGCGGACCTTCTCCAGCCGCCGCAGCTCCGTCACGTCGTGGAAGACGGCGGCGCTGCCCGGGAGATCCTTCCCCAGCGGCGTCACGCGGATGGCCAGCGTGCGCGGGAACAGTCCCTCTAGCGTGAGCTCCAGGCGCGAGGAGCTCCCCTCGCGGCAGGCGCGCATCACGGCGTCGTTGAGCTCCTCGTTGCGGATGAGCGCCAGCGGGCGCTGGCCGGTGATGCCCGCGCTGCCCGGCTGGAGCATCTCTCGCAAGGCGTCGTTGTGGCGCACGACGGTGCCCTCGGCGTCCGTGACCCAGATGCCCTCGATCATGCCGTCCAGCACGGCGGTGAGGGTGCGCGCCTCCTGGGTGAGCTGGGCGTTCTGGCTGTTGAGCTGAGCGTGCAGCGAGTCGATGGCGCCCGCGAGGTTCGCCACCTCCTCCAGCGTGTCGTCCTCAGAGGAGGAGGGCAGGGCGGGAGTGCCCTCGGCGCGGCCCCGGGTCCGGCGCGCCAGCAGTTGGAGCTGCCGCTGCACGCTGTCCCGGCTGGCGATGATGGCCATCACGAAGCCCGCCATCGTGATCAGCGCCGCGACGAGGACGGTGCCCGGCGTGCCCAGGACCATCAGCACCACCAGGACGACGGTCGCGGGCAGCAGGAGCGGGAGGAAGATGTCGCGCATGGGCGGGCCGAGCGGATTCAGGGCGAGTTGAGCTTGTAGCCCACGCCTCGGATCGTCTCGATGATGTCGCCCGCGGGCCCCAGCTTCTCGCGCAGGCGCTTGATGTGGGTGTCCACGGTGCGGGTGTGGATCTCCGCCTGGATGCCCCAGACGTCCGACAGGAGGACCTCTCGCGTCTGCACCCGGCCGCCGCGCTCCATCAGCGTGCGCAGCAGGCGGAACTCCAGCGCGGTGAGGACGGCCTCCTCGCCCTTGACGCGGACCTGGTGGCGCGAGGTGTCGAGCTGGATGTCCCCGGTGCTGAGCTGCGGAGCAGGCCCCTCCTCCGCGTCCGAGCGCCGCAGCACCGCCTTGACCCGGAGCATCAGCTCGCGGACGGAGAAGGGCTTCACCACGTAGTCGTCCGCCCCCGCCTCCAGGCCCTGGATGCGGTCGGACTCCTGGCCCTTGGCGCTGACGATGACCACCGGCACCTTGCGCAGCTCCGAGTCGCTCTTGAGCATCCGGAGCACCTCGCTGCCGGCCACGTCCGGAAGCATCAGATCCAATAGCACCAGCTCCGGCATCCGGGCGCGCGCCTTGGCCAGCCCGCCCGCGCCGGTGTTCGCCGTCTCCGTCTCGAACCCCGCGGCGCGGAGGTTGTACTCGACGAGCCCAGCGAGGTCCTGTTCGTCCTCGATGATCAGGATGCGCGCCATGACTTCCCTGCCTCCGGTGGGGAGCCGCGTGACGGCCCCGTGGCGCCGCACCAGTAGCAGATCCCTCTGTGACAGCGGTGTGAACACACCGTGCCCCCTGGCCCGCTCCGTTGAATGCCTGGGAGCCAGCCGTCGAAGGGTCAGAAGGTGGGGTTGCAGTCCACGGGGGTCAGCGTCATGGGGGCGGCGATGACCGGGTTGTTCTGGCTCGCGCTGACCTCCGGCAGGTAGTTGCAGGAGCTGCCCAGGAAGCGAGGCGGGGCGTCATTGGAGAGCGCCTCGATGACCAGCGCGTAGTCCCGGCCCACGGGCACCTCGATGCTGACATCCTGCGAGGTGGTGCCGGTGCCGCTCAGGTTCACGGGGAAGTGCAGCGCGCGGCCCTCGAAGCCCTTGCCGTCGCTCAGCACCAGCGGGTCGCTCGGCTTCACCTGTTGCCGCAGGCAGGTCTTCTGGACCTCCGTGCAGTCGTACTGCTTGCCGTTCGGGAGCACGACAATCTGAAAGGCGCCCAGCTGGTCTGTCACGGCCTTGTCCACGACCAGGTCCAGCCCGAAGAAGGCCGTGTTGGAGGAGGGCGCTCCGCCGCAGCCAAGGGTGAGCGGGAGGGCCAGCAGGGCGAGGGCGAACGGGCGCGGGTTCATGGGTTGACGCGGATGGTGACGGGGACGTGGCCGCGATCCGGGGACGAGGCGAGGGCGACACCCGCGGCGGTGCCTCCGACGACCACCGCGCCCACGCCGACCCAGAGCCAGGGGCTCTTGTACCAGGGGCGCCCGTTGCTGGCCTCCGCGGACTGGCCCGCGGCCTGCCGCGGCATCACCTGGAAGATGAGCGGGTGGAAGGAGTCGCCTCGGCCAGCCAGCCGGCGCTGGGCCGCGTCGGCGACCTCGAAGTAGTACTCCACCTCGTAGGGGTTGGCCTCGGAGGGCAGCTCGTAGGCGGGCAGGGTGGCCTGGTAGCGGTCCTTGGTTCCCCGAGCGCGCACGAGGTCCACCGAGTTGTACGCCTCGTCCCCCGCGCGCCGGAAGAAGAGCTTCGCCTTGGCTCCCAGCGCCATGTTCTCGATGCGCGCGTCCACCTGCACCGGCTCGCCGCCGGTGGGATCCGGGATGGGGTCCACCAGGAGCGTCACCGGCCGGACGCGCCGGCTCTTGATGTCCTCCTTGATGCGCGCGTAGAGCTGGCGGAGCTTCGGAGGCGCGTTGCGCGGCAGCTCGAAGTCCGGCCGGGCCTGGAGCAGCCGCTCGTAGGCCTCGCGGGCCCGCGCCTCATCGCCCAGGTACAAGGAGGCCAGGCCGAGCAGGCGGTAGAGCTCCACCAGCTGATCGTCCGTGACGTCGGGCGCATCCAGGCCCGCCTGGAGGGTCTTCACCGCCTCCTCGAAGTCGCCTTGTTCGATCTGCTCCTGGGCGCGGGAGATCTCCGCGTTCGTCGGCCCGAGCTGGAAGAGCAGTGGCCCGGGGAAGGCCGGCCGAGCCAACGCCAAGGCAGGGCTCAGGAGCCCGCCTACCAGAATGCTGACCACCACACGAAGCCGCCAACCGTGCATTACACGGACCGTACCAGAGCGTTATTGAAGGGATCCACGGAAGGAGGATCCCCCACGGGTGACGGGAGGGTGAAATCTCCGTGGTTTTCGTGAACAGCGGCGCGTTGACTTTTGGGGATCCCCCCACTATGTTGCGCGCCCTTTTGCCTGGAAGCCTTGTAGATGGTCGTAAAGATTGAACAAATTCAAGAGACGGGGCTGAAGCTCGATGAGCCCATCGCTCTCGAGCTGCTCCAAGAGGTGCTGGGAGGAAGCGGCCAGAACACCGGCTTCCGGGCGACCCGGCCCTCGACGCTCCACGCTTCCCTTCGGAAGGTGAGCGGTGGGGTGCTCGTGCAGGGCAACTTCACGGCCCACGTGGCGGCCCCGTGCAAGCGGTGCCTGGTGGACGTGACGCTGGATGTGCCCGTGTCCTTCACCCTCAACCTGGTGCCCGAGTCGCTCCTGCGGGGCGATGACACCGAGGATGGGGAGGCGGAGGACCGGGAGCAGGGCGAGACGGCCGGGTCCTTCGAGCTGGAGGACGCGGACGAGGAAGTTTTCAATGGGAAGACGATCGATCTGGATCCGATCGTGCGTGAGCAGGTATTGCTCGCCCTCCCGATGAACGCGGTCTGCCGTGAGGACTGCAAGGGGCTCTGTGCGCAGTGCGGCCAGAACCTCAATGAGAAGCAGTGTGGCTGCGAGCAGAAGGTCATCGACCCTCGGCTCGCGCCGCTGATGAACATCAAGCTGAACTAGAGGTGAGTCGTGGGAGTTCCCAAGAAGCGGACTTCGAAGATGCGCCGGGATCGCCGTCGCGCGGCCAACAACAACCTGCGCTCTGCCGTGCAGGTCATCAAGTGCCCCAAGTGCAAGGAGCCGGTGCTGCCGCACCGCGCCTGCGCCGCTTGCGGCACCTATGGCGGTAGAGAAGTCATCGCCACCGAATAGCTGAGGCGCTGGCCCGGCTCGTCCTCGATGCGGTGGGCGGCGATTGCGCCCCCGTCTTTACAGTCGAGGGCGGCGTACCGTTTCGCGCGCATGGACCCGGAGCACGAAGGGTGCTCGTGGGCATGTGTTGCGCGTGCGGGCCGGGTGGAGAGGGACAACAGCGGACTCCCCGCGTCGGATGGGCTCCGAGCTCGTCCGAGATGGGCACGCGTGTGCACGGGGCTCGGCGGTGACACAGTCTTGGGAACGCAGGTCGCGGGTCCCTCGTCTCGGCGCGGGGCCCCCCGTCAGCGGACGGGTCCTCCCGCGCCGGCCGTCCCGCTCTCCCTCGGCTCACTGATGACCTGCATCGGATGAGGCTCCCCTCGGGTGCACTCTGGCCAAAGCTGTCTGGCTGTCAGACCGGTTGGGATGGCGTGCCCCCAGAAGCCCACCCGGATGGCGGATGCTGCCTCCTGCTCGTTCGGTGACGCGCTGCATTGCCCGCGCCGCAGTCTGGCTGCCCGCTTGGCGGCGAGGAAAAAGGGCGACAGCCCACGCTTTTTCCGATTAGAGAGCCCGCCCTCAAGCGTTGTGTTCCGACGACACTCCGGGAGTACCACGTGCCCCTCGCGCAGATCATCGGAACGGGTTCCTACGCGCCCGCCCAAGTCCTCACCAATCGAGACCTCGAAAAGATCGTCGATACCTCCGATGCTTGGATCACCGAGCGCACGGGGATTCGCGAGCGCCGCAAAGCCGCGCCCGGAGAGGCGACGAGCGACATGGCGGTCGCCGCCGCTCGGAAGGCATTGGAGATGGCCGGCACCCGTCCCGAGGAGTTGGATCTCATCGTCGTCGGCACCATCACGCCGGACATGCCCATGCCCTCCTGCGCGGTGCTCGTGCAGGCCAAGCTGGGCGCCAAGAAGGCCTTCGCCTTCGACGTGGCCGCCGCGTGCGCGGGCTCGGTCTACGCCCTGTCGGTCGCGGACCAGTTCATGCGCACCGGCCAGGCGAAGCGGGCGCTCGTCATCGGCGCGGACCTGTTCACCAGTGTGCTGAATTGGAAGGACCGCAACACCTGCGTCCTCTTCGGAGATGGGGCCGGAGCCATGGTGCTCGCGCCCGCCGAGGAGGAGGGCCGCGGCATCCTCTCCACCCGGCTGCGCACGGACGGCACCCTGGCCGACATCCTCACCATCCCCGCGGGCGGTTCCAAGGAGCCGCTGACCGAGGAGATCCTCCGCGAGCAGCGCCACAAGGTGTCCATGAACGGGCGCGAGGTCTTCAAGACCGCCGTGCGCGAGCTCACGGCCATCACCCACGAGGCGCTGCAGGCCCACGGGCTCAAGCCGAACCAGGTGGACCACGTCATCGCGCACCAGGCCAACCTGCGCATCCTCGAGGCCGTGCTCCAGCGCGTCGAGATTCCCATCGAGAAGTGCTGGATCAACCTGGACAAATACGGCAACACCTCGGCCGCCTCGGTGCCGATCGCGTTGGACGAAGTCAACCGCGCCGGGAAGCTCAAGCGCGGAGACCTCATCGCCATGATGGCCGTGGGGGCTGGCATGACGTGGGGCAGCGCGGTGGTACGGTGGTAGCAGTGGGGCAGTCAGGGAGGGAGTGAGTACACATGTCGAAGATCGCATTCGTCTTCCCCGGGCAGGGCAGCCAGAAGGTCGGCATGGGGAAGGACCTGTTCGAGAAGTTCCCCGAGGCTCGCGCCGTCTTCGAGGCGGTGGATGATGCGCTCGGCGAGAAGCTGTCCACCCTCTGCTTCGAGGGGCCCGAGGACGCGCTCAAGCTCACCGCCAATACCCAGCCGGCCATCCTCACCGTGTCCCTGGCCGTGCACGCCATCGTCTCCAAGCGTGTGCCGGCGCCTGCGTTCGTCGCGGGGCACTCGCTCGGGGAGTACTCGGCGCTGGTGGCCGCGGGTGCGTTCCCGCTCGCGGATGCCGCTCGGGCCGTGCGCGCGCGTGGCACCTTCATGCAGGAGGCCGTTCCCGCAGGCGTCGGCGCCATGGCGGCCGTGCTGGGCCTGGAGCCCGACAAGGTGAAGGCCGCCTGTGACGCGGCGGCCCAGGGCGAGGTGCTGGCCCCCGCCAACTACAACTCGCCGGAGCAGACGGTCATCGCCGGGCACGCCTCCGCGGTGGCTCGCGCCGAGGCCAAGCTCAAGGAGGCCGGCGCCAAGCGCGTCATGCCCCTGCCCGTGTCCGCGCCCTTCCACTGCGCGCTGATGGATCCGGTGAAGCCGCGGCTGGCCGAGGTGCTCGGCAAGGTGAAGGTGTCCGCGCCCCGCATGCCGGTGGTGACCAACGTGGAGGCCAGACCCAACAGCGACGCCTCGCGCGTGGTGCCCCTGCTGCTGGAGCAGGTCAGCGCCCCGGTGCGCTGGCTCGAGTGTGTGGAGGCCCTCAAGGCCGAGGGCGTGACGCGCATCATCGAACTGGGGCCGGGCAAGGTGCTGGCCGGGCTCGTCAAGCGCATCAGCAAGGACATCGAGACGTTCAACGTGGAGGACTCCGCCAGCCTCGACAAGGCGCTGGCGGCTCTGGGGGTAGCATGAACGGGTTCAAGGACAAGGTGGTGCTGGTGACGGGCGGCTCGCGCGGCATCGGCCGGGCGTGCGCGGTGGCGTTCGCCAAGGCGGGCGCGGCCGTGGTCGTCATCAACTACGCCGGCAACGAGGTGGCGGCCCAGGAGTCGGTCAAGCTCGTCCAGGGGGCGGGCGCCAAGGCCGAGGCGATGAAGTTCGACGTGGCGGACACCGCCGCGTGCGCCGCCGCAGTGGAGAACATCGTCAAGACGCATGGCCGGCTGGACGTGCTCGTCAACAACGCGGGCGTGGCCGTGGACGGCCTGGTCATGCGTGTGAAGGACGAGGACTGGGACAAGCAGCTGGACACCAACCTCAAGGGCGCCTTCGCGCTCATCCGCGCCGCCAGCCGCCCGATGATGAAGCAGCGGGGCGGGGCCATCATCAACCTCACCTCCATCGTGGCCGAGTCTGGCAACGGGGGCCAGGCCGCCTACTCTGCTTCCAAGGCGGGCCTCGTCGGCCTGACCAAGTCGGTGGCCAAGGAGCTGTCCAGCCGCAACATCCGCGTCAACGCCGTCTCCCCGGGCTTCATCGACACCGACATGACGGCCAGCCTCAACGACGAGCTGCGTAAAAAGATGCTGGAGAACATCCCCATGGCTCGCTTGGGCACCCCGGAGGAAGTCGCCTCTGCCGTGGTATTCCTGGCCAGCGATGCGGCTACCTACATCACCGGAGAAGTTCTGAAGGTGAATGGCGGCATGTACATGTAGCCCAAGGTTGGATTGCTGCCGGGCGTGGGATATACCGCGCCCGCCTTTGACCGGACCCGGGAGTATGGTGGGTCCCCACATGGTTCCCTGGAGGGTTCATCACTTATGTCGACGTCAGCCATCGAAACCAAGGTCAAGTCCATCATCGCCGACCAGCTCGGCGTGGGTGAGGACGAGATCAAGCCTGAGTCCTCGTTCATCGAGGATCTTGGCGCCGACAGCCTCGACATCGTGGAGCTCGTAATGGCGATGGAAGAGGAGTTCGAGGTCGAGATTCCCGACGAAGAGGCCGAGAACATCAAGACCGTCGGCGACGCCATCAATTACATCAACAGCCACAAGAAGTAAGTCAGGTAGCAAGCGCGGCCGGGCCGGAGGGACGCTGGTCGCAAGCGTTCCGTGGCCGCGTACATTCCGTGGCCGCGCACCCGTTGGAGAGGATCGTGTCAAACCGTCGAGTCGTCGTCACAGGTACCGGATTGATCACGGCACTGGGCACCGGCACCGAGAAGAGCTGGCAGGCGATGCTCGCCGGCAAGTCTGGGATCGATACCATCACGCGCTTCGAGCTGGCCAAGCTCGACACGCGGGTGGCGGGCGAGGTGAAGGACTTTCAGCCCGAGCAGTTCATCGACAAGCGCGAAGTGCGCCGGATGGATCTGTTCGCCCAGTACGCGGTGGCCGCCTCGGAGATGGCCATGCGGGAGAGCGGCCTGCCCATCGGCACGGACAAGCCGCACGGCTACCAGCAGGAGCGTGTCGGCGTCATCGTCGGCTCGGGCATCGGTGGCATCTCCTCGCTCGAGGAGCAGCACAAGAAGGGCCTGGAGAAGGGCTTTGATCGGCTCTCGCCCTTCTTCATCATCCAGATGATCATCAACATGGCGCCCGGGTTGATCTCCATCCGGTACGGCGCCAAGGGCCCCAACTGGTCCCCGGTGTCCGCCTGCGCCACCAGCGCTCACGCCATTGGCGAGGCGTGGAAGTCCATCCGGCTGGGCGAGTGTGACGCGGTCATCGCCGGCGGCGCCGAGGCCGCCATCACCCCGCTGGGCATGGGTGGCTTCTCGGTGATGAAGGCGCTGTCCACCCGGAACGATCCCACCGCCAGCCGCCCGTTCGACAAGGACCGGGATGGCTTCGTGATGGGCGAGGGCGCCGGCATCATCATCCTCGAGGAGCTGGAGCACGCGAAGAAGCGCGGCGCCAACATCCTGGCGGAGCTGGTGGGCTACGCGGCCAACTCGGACGCCAACCACGTCACCGCCCCGGCCCCCGAGGGCGAGGGCGCGGCCCGCTGCATGCGCCTGGCCCTGGCCTCCGCGCAGATGAACCCGGACGCGGTGGGCTACATCAACGCCCACGGCACCTCCACTCCGTACAATGACGCCAACGAGTCCAAGGCCATCAAGGCCGTGTTCGGCGATCACGCGCGGAAGGTGGCCGTCTCGTCCACCAAGTCGATGACCGGGCACATGCTGGGCGCGGCCGGTGGCGCCGAGGCGGTGGTGAGCGTGCTGGCGCTGCTGCGCGGCGTGCTGCCTCCGACGATCAACCACACCACGCCCGATCCGGAGTGCGATCTGGACTACGTCCCGAACCAGCCTCGCGAGGTCCGCGTCGACGCGGTGATGAGCAACTCGTTCGGCTTCGGTGGCACCAACGCGGTGCTGCTGTTCCGCCGCTTCAAGTAGCACCGCGCTGTCCGGGAGGAGCCCCGCGTGAAGATCATCCTCGCGTCCGACCACGCGGGCCTCGAGCTGCGCCAGGCCCTGGTGGGCCTCCTGCAGGAGAAGGGCGTCTCGTTCCAGGACGTGGGCCCCACCACGAGCGAGTCCGTGGACTACCCGGACTTCGCCAAGAAGGTGGCCCGCGCCGTGGCCGCGGGCGAGTACACCCTCGGGGTGCTCGTGTGCGGCACGGGCATTGGCATGAGCATCGTCGCCAACAAGTACCGGGGCATCCGCGCCGCCCTGTGCAGCACCGAGTTCGAGGCCCGCATGGCCCGCGAGCACAACGACGCCAACATCCTCTGCCTGGGGCAGCGGGTGCTGGGCGCCGGGGTGGCCAAGGGCATCCTCGAGGCCTTCCTGGCCACGCCGTTCGCGGGCGGCAAGCACGCGCGCCGCGTCCAGATGATCCGCGAGGCCGAATCAGAGCGATGAGGCTTGCTTGAGCGGCGAGGGGATTTTTCCACCTCGGGCCCGCTCGTATTGCTTGTCCCGGCACCGGCCGGCGGTCCAGTCTTCGGCCGAGCGCCTCCCGGCTGGGGGCCTCCCGCAGCACCCAACCTTCCGAGGGGAATCATGGAGAACACCCGCACGCTCGCCGAGGTCGATCCCGAGATCGCCCAGGTCATCCATCAGGAGACGGAGCGCCAGGAGGAGGGGCTCGAGCTGATCGCCTCGGAGAACTTCGTCAGCCCCGCGGTGCTGACGGCCCTGGGCTCGACGCTCACCAACAAGTACGCCGAGGGCTATCCCGGCAAGCGCTACTACGGCGGCTGCGAGTTCGTCGACGTGGCCGAGACCCTGGCCATCAACCGCGTCAAGGAGCTGTTCGGCGCCGAGGTGGCCAACGTCCAGGCGCACTCGGGCAGCCAGGCCAACATGGCCGCGTACATGGCCCTGATGAAGCCCGGCGACACGATGCTGTCGTTGGATCTCAACTCGGGCGGCCACCTCACCCACGGCGCGTCCTTCAACTTCTCCGGCAAGCTCTACAAGGTGGTCCACTACGGGCTTACCCGCGACACGGAGACGATCGACTTCGCCCAGGTGTCCGCGCTGGCCAAGGAGCACAAGCCCAAGGTCATCGTCGTGGGCGCCAGCGCCTACCCGCGCACGCTCGACTTCGGCAAGTTCCGCGAGATCGCCGACAGCGTGGGCGCGGCGATGATGGTGGACATGGCGCACATCGCCGGCCTGGTGGCCGCGGGCGTGCACCCCTCTCCGGTGCCGGTGGCCGAGTTCGTCACCTCCACCACGCACAAGACGCTCCGTGGGCCTCGCGGCGGCCTGGTGCTGTGCAAGGAGCCCTTCGGCAAGTCGGTCAACAGCCAGATCTTCCCGGGCATCCAGGGCGGTCCGCTGATGCACGTGATCGCCGCCAAGGCGGTGGCCTTCAAGGAGGCGCTCAGCCCCGAGTTCAAGGCCTACCAGCGGCAGATCGTCGCCAACGCCAAGGCGCTGGCCGAGGCGCTCCAGAAGGCGGGCCTGCGGCTGTGCTCGGGCGGCACGGACAACCACCTGATGCTGGTGGACCTGCGGCCCAAGAAGCTCACCGGCAAGGTGGCCGAGGACGTGCTTGGCAAGGCCGGCATCACCGTGAACAAGAACATGATCCCGTTCGATCCGGAGAAGCCGGCCACCACCTCCGGCGTCCGCGTGGGCACCCCCGCCATCACCACCCGCGGGATGAAGGAAGCGGACATGGCCATCGTCGGCCAGCTCATCGGCGAGGCGCTGGATCATGCCTCGGACGAGGCGCACCTGACGCGCATCCGTGGCAAGGTGAAGGAGCTGACGAAGTCCTTCCCGCTGTACGCCTCGCGCCTGAAGTAACCTGCCGCTCCGCTCCCGATGCGCTGCCCCTTCTGCCAGGACACCGAGAACAAGGTCATCGACTCGCGCGAGTCGCATGAGGGCTCGGTGATCCGCCGGCGCCGCGAGTGTCTGGAGTGCAAGCGCCGCTTCACCACGTACGAGCGAGTGGAGGAGCTCTACCCGCTCATCGTCAAGAAGGACGGCCGGCGCGAGGCGTTCGACCGGGACAAGATCGTCAGCGGGCTGAAGAAGGCCTGCGAGAAGCGGCCCGTGTCGGCGGACCAGATCGAGCACACCGTCGAGACCATCGAGCGGATGCTGCAGGGCATGGGCGAGAAGGAGGTGCCCTCCAAGGTCATCGGCGAAGAGGTGATGCGGCAGCTGCGGACGCTGGACGAGGTGGCCTATGTGCGCTTCGCCTCGGTGTACCGGAGCTTCCGAGACATCGCCGAGTTCATGAACGAGCTGCGCGAGCTGGCCGACCAGTCCAAGGAGGGCCGGCCCAAGCCACAGCCGGGCAAGGGTGGCCAGCCGTCATGAGGCTGTTGACGCGGGCACGGCTGAAGGCCAGCAGGGCTCCGCGGGCGAAGCGCGCGGCGGACTTCGATCGCGCCGTGGCCGAGTTCTTCATGCGCATCGCGCTGGAGGAGGCGACCAAGGGCCTGGGCCGCACCAGTCCCAACCCAGCAGTCGGCGCGGTGCTGGTGAAGGGTGGGCGCATCATCGCTCGCGGCTTCACCCAGCCGGCGGGCCAGGCGCACGCCGAGGTGATGGCGCTGAGGGCCGCGGGGCCTCGAGCGCGAGGCGCGGATCTCTACACGACGCTCGAGCCCTGCAACCACTATGGGCGCACGCCGCCGTGTACCCTGGCCATTCTGGAGGCCGGGGTTCGCCGGGTGATCAGCGCCTCGTGGGATCCGAACCCGAAGGTGAACGGCAAGGGCATCGCCAAGCTGCGGCGCCACGGCGTGGAGGTGCTCACCGGCGTCCTCGAGCAAGAGGCGGATTGGCTCAACCGGGCCTTCTTCAAGGCCATTGGCACGGGGATGCCCTACGTCACGCTCAAGGCGGCGGTGACGCTGGATGGCAAGCTGGCCACGGCCACCGGGGACTCGCGCTGGGTCACGGGCGAGCCGGCCCGCGCGTGGGTGCACCAGCTGCGCAACCGGGTGGACGTCATCCTCGTGGGCGCCAACACGGTGCGCCTGGATGATCCCCAGCTCACCACGCGGCTGCCGGGCGGCGGAGGCCGGGATGCGGTGCGCGTGGTGGTGGACTCGCACCTGAGCCTCAAGCCCAAGCACACCGTCTTCACCCAGCGCTCCAAGGCGAAGACCGTGCTGGCCACGCTGGAAGCTCCCGAGGGCCGCAAGGCGCGCCGCTTCACCGAGCAGGGCGTCGAGGTATGGCAGGTGCGCGAGAAGCGCGGCCGGGTGGATCTCAAGGCCCTTTTGGCCCGCATTGCCCAGCAGGGGCTCAACCACGTCCTCGTGGAGGGCGGCGCGGAGCTGTACGGCTCTTTCCTCCGCGAGCGGCTGGCCGACGAGCTGGCCCTGTTCCTGGCTCCCAAGCTCGTGGGCAGCCAGGGGCTCTCCTGGTCGGGCGAGCTCGGGGTGAAGTTGATGTCCGACGCCCTGGCGTTGAAGAACGTCACCTTCGAGCGGCTCGGAGAGGATCTGCTCCTTCAGGCACGGCTCTGAAGAATTCGTTATAAGCCCCGCCGATGTTCACCGGTCTCGTTCAAGATGTGGGTGTGGTCGACCGTGTCGTCCCAGGTGGGATGACGGACTTGTGGATCCGCACGGCGCTCGGGGCGGCCAGCTTCGCCCTGGGCGAGTCCATCGCCGTGGAGGGCGCCTGCCTCACCGTGGTGGAGCGCGGCGGAGACACCTTCAAGGTCCAGGCCGCTCCGGAGACGCTCCGCCGCACCACCCTGGGCGAGCTGCGACCGGGCTCCAAGGTGAACCTGGAGCGAGCGATGGCGCTGGGCGATCGGCTCGGCGGGCACCTGGTCGCGGGCCACGTGGACGCGGTGAGCGAGGTGCTGGAGACGCGCCCCGAGGGCGGCTCGTGGGTGATGGCCTTCCGCCTGCCGCCGGAGCTGGCGCCCTACTTCATCGAGAAGGGCTCGGTGGCGGTGGATGGCATCAGCCTCACCGTCAACGCGGTGCTCCCGGACCGGTTCACCGTGCAGCTCATTCCGGAGACGCAGGCGCGCACCACGCTGCGAGCCAAGGGCGTGGGCTCGCGGGTGAACCTGGAAGCGGACATGATTGGCAAGTACGTGGCGCGGCTGTTCTCGCTGCGCCAGGGCCCAGGCAGCGGGCTCACCGAAGAGGCGCTCCGGGCGGCTGGCTTCGGGGTGAAAGGCTAGGAGAGCGACATCATGGCGAGCGGCACGAAGGGAACGGACGTCATCGGGCTGGTGGAGCGGGCGCTCGCGGAGATCCGCAAGGGGCGCATGGTCATCCTCACCGATGACGAGGATCGCGAGAACGAGGGCGATCTCGTCATGGCCGCCGAGAAGGTGACGCCCGAGGCCATCAACTTCATGGCCACCCACGGGCGCGGCCTCATCTGCCTGTCCCTCACCGAGGACCGCATCCGCCGGCTGAACCTGCCGCTGATGGTGCAGGACAACACCTCGCCCTTCCAAACAGCCTTCACCGTCTCCATCGAGGCGGCGCGAGGCGTCACCACTGGCATCTCCGCGGCGGACCGGGCTCGCACCGTCCTGGCGGCGGTGGCTCCCAACGCCAAGCCGGGAGACCTGGTGCGCCCAGGCCACATCTTCCCTCTGCGCGCCCGGGAGGGCGGCGTCCTGGTGCGCACCGGGCAGACCGAGGGCAGCGTGGATCTGGCTCGCATGGCCGGGCTCACCCCGTCCGGCGTCATCTGCGAGATCATGAAGCCCGATGGCACCATGGCCCGCAGGCCGGACCTGGTGAAGTTCGCCCGGAAGCACAAGCTGGTGCTGCTCTCGGTGGCGGACATCATCCGCTACCGGCTGGAGCGCGAGCGGTTGGTCAAGCGCATCGCCACGTCCACCATCGAGCGCCGGGGCGCGGGCACCTTCCAGGCGTACACCTTCGGCAGCGAGGTGGACTCCGCCGTGCACGTGGCGCTGGTGAAGGGGGACCTTCGCGGCAAGGAGCCCGTGCTCACCCGCGTCCACCGGGCCTGCCTCATGGGCGATCTGTTGGGCAGCGGCCAGTGCGAGTGCGGTACCCAGTTCGAACAGGCCTTCCAGCAGATCCAGGCCGCCGGGCGGGGCGTCATCGTCTATCTCCAGAAGGACGTCCCGGCGAAGTACCGGCTGCAGTGCACCCACATGTCCAACGAGGAAGTCGTCCAGGGCAAGCCGGACCAGACGCGCCTGCGCGAGTTCGGCGTCGGAGCGCAGATCCTCCAGGATCTGGGCCTGTCCCGCCTGCGCCTGCTCACCAACAACCCCAAGAAGATCGTGGGCCTGGAGAGCTACGGCCTGGAGGTGGTGGAGCAGATCCCCCTGGCCCTCGGGGAGCCCCAGCGGAGGGTGGCGGCGCGCACTCCCCGCCGTCGGCGTGACAAGTCGTGAAGACGCGGGGCAGGCCGCTGGTGTAGGAAGCTCTCATGCCTCGCTACATCGAAGGTGACTTCCTGCCCCCCAAGGGCCGCTTTGCCATCTGCGTGGCCCGCTTCAACGCGTTCATCACCGAGGAGCTCGTCAAGGGCGCGGTGGACTCGCTGGTGCGCCACGGCGTGGCGGACTCGGACATTGACGTCTACCGCTGCCCCGGCACCTATGAGCTGCCCGGCCTGACACGGCGTGTCACGGAGTCTCAGGGCTACGTGGGCGTCGTCACCCTGGGCGCCGTCATCCGCGGCGGCACGCCCCACTTCGACTATGTGGCGGGCGAGTGCTCCAAGGGCATCGGCTCGGTGGCCTTCAGCGCCGCGGCGATGTCCAAGCCCGTGTCCGTCACCTTCGGCGTGCTCACGTGTGACACGGTGGAGCAGGCCATTGATCGCGCGGGGGTGAAGGCCGGCAACAAGGGCGCCGAGGCGGCCATGGCCTGTCTGGAGATGGTCAACCTCTACGCGAAGATGGCGGAAGGAAAGAGGGGGTAGCCATGGGGGCTCGCAGAACCGGGCGCGAGCGCGCGCTGCAGGCGCTCTACCAGTTGGAGATGGCCGAGGGCTCCTCGGCCTCCGAGGCGCTCGACTCCGCGTGGGCCGCCTCCGCCGAGGAGGGCAAGCCGGACCCGGACGCCGTCAAGTTCGCCCAGGAGCTCGTCGAGGGCGTCCAGGCGCACCAGTCCGAGATTGATCAGCTGATCGAAAAGCACAGCCACAACTGGCGGCTGGATCGCATGTCCCGGATCGACCGGAACGTGCTGCGCCTGGGCGTCTTCGAGCTGAAGTACCGCCCGGACATCCCCAAGAAGGTTTCCATCAACGAGGCCGTGGAGCTGGGCAAGAACTTCGGCACGGAGGAGTCCAGCGCCTTCGTCAACGGCCTGCTCGACCGCGTCGCGGTGGCCCTCGGTAAGCCGTGAGCCTGACTACCTACGATATTGGCCTGGAAGGCCTGGATGCCCTGGCGGGGGTGGACGCGCTCTGCCTCTTCGTCGCCGAGGACGACCGCCCCCTGCCCGGCACCGCCGGCTATGTGGACTGGCGGCTGTCCGGAGCGCTCTCGCGCGTGCTCAAGCAGGGGTTCTTCACCGGCGTGAAGGATGACTGGCTGCTGCTGCCCTCGGACGGGCGGATCCCCATCCCCCGCATCTTCGCGGTGGGGCTGGGGGCCCGGAAGAACCTGGACGCGGGCTCGCTGGGCAAGGCCCTGGCCTCCGCCGCCCAGGTGCTCGACAAGGCCAAGGTGGAGTCCGTGGCCCTGGAGCTCCCCTCGGGCGGCCGGCTGGACGAGGCGGCCCAGGCCGAGGCCCTCCAGAAGCACTTCCTCCCCGCCTTCAAGGGAAAGCGCGTCACCGTCCTGGCCGACAAGGCGCTGGCGAAGCTGCTCCCAGTGCGCAAATGAAGACTTCCGGTGGTCGGGGACTCTCCCACCCGGCGGGCTTCTGCTAACATTTCGCGGTCCATGGGATTCAAGGTCCTGATCGTGGAGGACTCCAGAGCCTCGCGCGAGTACATCGCCGCGACGGTGGAGGCCGTTCCCGGCGTCGAGGCCTTTACGACCGCCAGCGGCTTCGAGGCGCTCAAGCTGCTGCCCCGCCACCGCTTCGATCTGATCATCACCGACATCAACATGCCCGACATCAACGGGCTGGAGCTGATCAACTTCGTCAAGAAGAACCCGAACTACCGCGACACGCCGCTCTTCATCATCACCACCGAGGGGCGCGAGCAGGACCGGGATCGCGGCATGGCGCTCGGGGCGGCGGAGTACCTGGTCAAGCCATTCGAGCCGAAGAGCCTGGAAGGGCTGCTGCGGCGCTACCTCAAGCTGGCATGAGCCAGAGAGCGCTGCCGCAGTGAACCCCGGAGGCAAAGCCCTGGCCGAGTTCGTCGCCGAGGCGACGGAGATCCTCGACACGCTGAACCGGGATCTGCTCACGCTCGACGAGCGCCGCGGGCAGGAGGTGGATCCGGAGCTCATCAACGGCATCTTCCGCGCCGCGCACTCGCTCAAGGGGCTGGCGGGGCTGTTCGGGCAGGACCGCATCGCCCGGATGGCCCACGGCATGGAGGACCTGCTGGACCGGCTGCGGCTGGGCAAGCTGGTGCTGGACGACTCGGTGCTCGACAGCCTCGTCGAGTCGCTGGATATCCTCCAGGCCCTGCTCGTGGATGCCTCGCGCGGGGAGTCCTCGTCCACGCAGTCCGCGCGGGTGGAGGGGCTCATCGAGCGCTTCACCCGCCTGGGCCTGCCCTCGGCCCCGGGCGAGGAGGATCCGCTCGACCGGCTGGAGCTGGATGCCCAGGTCCGGGCCGTCTTCACCGAGTACGAGGAGCACCGGCTCCGCGAGAACGTCCGCCGGGGCGTGGCGATGTGGCGGGTGCGCGCCGACTTTGATCTGTCCGACTTCGACAAGGGGCTCGCGGAGCTCAATGCCCGCCTCAAGCCCGTGGGCGAGATCATCAGCACGCTGCCCTCGTCCCAGCCCAGCAGCGCCAATGGCATCGCGTTCGATCTCATCTTCGGCTCGAAGGTGCCGGGCATGGAGCTGGCCGCGGCCCTCGAGGGCACTCCCGCGCAGCTCGCCCAGCTTGGGGTGCGTCCTCCGGGCAGGGGCTCGGCGCTGGCCGTGACTCGCGCGGCGGCCTTGGTCGCACCGGCACCCTCCGCCACCCCGGAGGCGGCCTCGCAAGCCGCTGCGCCCTCGGAGCCGCGCGCTTCCACTCGCCGCTCGGGCTCCAGGAAGGGCAAGGCGGCCAAGACGCCTCCGCCTCCGGAGCCCGAGGAGGAAGTTCCTCCGCCTCCCCCAGCGCCACCTCTTGTGCGCACCCAGGCAGCGCCCGGGCCGGTGCTCACGCCGCCTCCGATCGACACCGGCTCCAAGGCCCCGAAGGTGGACTTCGACACGTCGCTGCGCTCGCTGACGCAGACGGTGCGCGTGGACATCCACCGGCTCGATGGGCTGATGAACACGGTGGGCGAGCTGCTGCTCATCAAGGCCAACCTCCAGCGCATGGCCGAGGCCGCCCGGCAGGAGGGCACGCTGGTCATCTCCAAGAGCTGGGTCCAGGAGCTGGCTCGGGAGACGCGGCAGCTGGAGCGCAAGCTGGACGCGCTCCAGAGCGGGCTGCTCGAGGCGCGCATGGTCCCGGTGGGCCAGGTGTTCGACAAGCTGGCGCGGCTGGTGCGCCGCATCGCCCGCGAGGCCGGCAAGGAGATCGACTTCCTCAGCAGCGGCGGCGAGGTGGAGCTGGACAAGCTCATCGTCGAGGAGCTGAGCGATCCGCTGATGCACATCATCCGCAACGCGCTGGATCACGGCGTGGAGGCCCCCAACGTCCGGGTGGCGGCGGGCAAGGCGCGGCGCGCCGTCGTGTCGCTGCGGGCCGAGCAGAAGGGCAACCACGTCGTCATCGAGGTGAGCGACGACGGGGCGGGCATCGACGAGCACCGCGTGCGGGAGGTGGCCGTGCAGAGGGGCCTCATCACCGAGGCGCAGGCCAACGAGATGAGCCGGCGCGAGCTGCTCAACCTCATCTTCCTGCCGGGCTTCTCCACGGCCCGGAACGTCTCCGAGCTGTCGGGCCGGGGCGTGGGCCTGGACGTGGTGAAGAACAACATCAGCAACCTGTCCGGCCTGATCGACGTGTGGAGCGAGCGCGGGCGGGGCACGGCGTTCCAGCTCACGCTGCCGCTGACGCTGGCCATCATCCGGGCGCTGGTGGTGGGAGTGAGCGGGCGCACCTACGCGGTGCCGCTCAACAGCGTGCTGGAGATCCTCTCGGTGCAGCCCAAGGACATCCGCACGGTGGAGCGGCGCGAGGTGCTGGACTTGCGCGGGCAGACGCTGGCCTTCGCCCGGCTGGCGCGGCTGTTCGGCCTGCCCGAGCGCAACACGGGCCGGCACTTCGTGGTGGTGGTAGGGCTGGCCCAGGAGCGGATGGGCATCGCCGTGGACGAGCTGTTCGGCCAGCAGGACATCGTCACCAAGCCCCTGGGAGGGCGGCTCCAGGCGGTGAAGGGCATCTCCGGCGCCACGGACCTGGGAAACCGGAGAACCGTGCTCGTTCTGGATGTCGCAGAATTGCTCGAGGAGGGGATGGCACCCGAGCGTCGCCGGGCATGACGACGGCGGGGAGGGCCGCTATCCTTGGGCCGCCCGTGTCGCGCTTCGCCGAACTGCTCGAAGACTTCTTCTACCGTCCGGACGAGGACGTTGGCGGCCTGCTGGAGTTCGCGGCCGGCAGCGACGAGATGCTGTCGCCCACCCCGGAGGAGACGCCCGAGGAGTACCTGGCCTTCCTCCTGGAGGGCGAGTGCTATGCCGTGCCCATCGCCTCCATCCGGGAGATCGGCAAGGTGCCGCCGCTGACCGAGATCCCCCGCGCGGCGCCCAACCTGCTGGGCGTGATGAACCTGCGGGGCGACGTCATCCCCGTGTACGATCTCAAGCTGCGGTTGAGGCTGACCGACGCGCCCTCCCTGGTGGCGGGCCCGGATGCCCCGCCGCCTCCGCGCGAGGCGCGCATCCTCGTGGCGCACACGGAGGAGGGGCCCGCGGGCGTGTGGGTGGACGCGGTGCGGGACGTGGTCCGCCTGAAGCCCTCCATGCTCGAGTCGGCTCCCTCCGGGCTCGGCGGCGAGCGCGACTGTGTGGTGGGCATCGGGCGGCGCAGCTCGCAGCTCTACATTCTCATCGATCTCCAGCAGGCGCTCGCATGAGAGAGCCCCTGAGCCTGCTGCCGCGCCGGCCCCGCACCGAGGACTCGGCGACTCGAGATCCCCTCGTTCAGCTCTGCTGCTTCGCCGTGGGCCGCGAGGAGTACGTCATCGACATCATGCGGGTGGAGGAGATCCTGCCGCCCCAGCGCGTCATCCCCGTACCCCGGGCTCCCTCCTTCGTGGAGGGCATGCTGCACCTGCGCGGGGCCCTGCTGCCGGTGGTGGACCTGCGCGAGCGGCTGATGACCACGGAGGCGCCGCCTTCTCCGAAGACGCGGCTGCTCGTGTGCCTGCTGGGCCGGCGGCGGCTGGCGCTCCGGGTGGACCGGGTGAGCGAGGTGGTGCGGGTGCGCCGCAGCGAGATCAAGCCCGCGCCCGCGCTGCTGTCTCCCGGCCGGGCCCCGTTCGTCGTGGGTGTGTGCGGGACCATGGAGCGCCCGCGGCTGCTGCTGGACATCAAGACGCTGCTGCGCGCGGAAGTGGAGCGCGAGTCGAAGCGGACGGGAGGTGCGACGTGACTCCCGGGACCGCTCTCGAAGAGGAGGAGCGCTACCAGGCCCTGATGGCGCTGGAGCCCGCTGGCCCGGAGACGCTCGAGGCGCTCGTCGCCGGGCTTCACGATGAGAGCTGGCGCGTGCGCCGGGCCGCGATCGAGTGCCTGCGGCGGCTCCCGTCCCTGGCCGAGGTGGCTCGCCGGCTCGTCTCCGTGCTGGGCG
The DNA here is from genome assembly GCF_045802625.1 of Hyalangium sp. Lineage (NCBI taxonomy): Bacteria > Pseudomonadati > Myxococcota > Myxococcia > Myxococcales > Archangiaceae > Hyalangium > Hyalangium sp. Next base: position 62,642 of record NZ_JBJMQP010000053.1, read on the forward strand.
AGCGGGGAGAGACGGGCGCGCGCAACGCGGCGGCCGAGGCGCTGGTGGGGCTGGGAGACGTCTCGGTGGCGCCGCTGATCCGGCTGTTGGATCACGCCGATCCGGATCAACGGAAGTTCGCCGCGGACATCCTCGGTCAGCTCGGCCGGCGGACGGCGGAGAGCGCGCTGATCGCGGTGCTGTCGGATGAGGATCTCAACGTCCGCGTCTCCGCCGTGGAGGCGCTGGGGCGCGTGGGCTCCGACACGGCGGCTCGGGCACTGGAGGGTTTGCTCAAAGAGCCGGAGCCCCTGCTGCGGCTGGCCGTGCTGGAGGCGCTCGCGCAGCTGCAGTGGCCGCCGCCGTTGCCCGTGGTGGTGCCGCTGCTCTCGGAGCCCCTGTTGCAGCGCAGCGCCTACCGGGTGATGGGGCTCATTCCGCAGGTGGCCGCCACGGAGCTCATCAGCCGGGGGCTGGGCTCGGAGGTACGCTCCATCCGCGAGGCCGCGCTCGGGGCACTCGGGATGCAGGCCAGCGTGGCGGATGGGACGCTGCGCGCGGAGCTCGACTCCCAGACGCGGATGGCGCTCAAGCGGGTGCCGGACGCCGCGGGGTTCGTGACCCAGGCCTTCGAGTCCGACGACATGGCCGTCCGCGCCGGAGCGCTGGTGGCGGCCGGAGCCCTGCGCGAGCCCTCGCTGGCCATCGCGGTGGCGGAGGCGGCGCGCGAGGATCGGCTGCTGCGCGAGGTCATCCGCACGCTGTCGCGGCTGGGGGCCGAGGCGGGACGGGAGCTGCTCGGCCGCATGGCGGAGCTGTCCCTGCCGGCGCGGGCCGCGGCCGCCCAGGCGATGCTGGAGATGGTGGATCCCTCCTATGTGCCCGCGCTGAGCGCCCTGCTCGAGTGGGCCGAGGAGGATCTGCGCGCCGTGGCGGTGAAGGCGCTGGGGCGCACGCAGTCGCCGGAGGCCGTCGCCCCGCTGGTGGCGCTGCTGGATGAGCCGGCGCTGGCGGGCGCGGCGGTGCGGGCGCTCGGGGTGCTCTCCGGGGGCTGCCGGGAGGCCGTCCTCAAGGCGCTCGAGGAGGTGATGGGGCGCAGGCCCTCTCCGGCCGCGGTGGCGGCGTTCGCTCATACGGGCGCCACGGCCGCGCTGCCGACGCTGAGGAAGCTGGCGCGAGACGCGGATCCGTTGCTGCGCGCGGCGGCGCTGGATGCGGCGATGAACGTGGATCCGTCGGTGGGGCTGGAGCTGGCGCGCGGGGCGCTCGCGGACGAGGCCGCTCCGGTGCGTGCGGCGGGAGCCCGGGCGGTGGGGCGGGTGGGGGACTCCTCGGCGGGCGCGCTGCTCAAGCGGGCGCTCCAGGATGAGGACATCTCCGTCCAGCTCGCCGCGGTGGATGCGCTGGGCGAGTGTGGCGCCGTGGAGCGAGTGCCGGATCTCGAAGCCCTGGTGAGCCACGCGGATGGAGCGCTGGCGGGACGGGCCGTGCGGGCGCTGGCTCGGATTGGCACCTTGCGCCCGGAGGTGCTGCGGGAGGCCACGCGCCACCCGGACGCCGAGGTGGTGAAGGCCGCGCTCCAGGCCGGCGCGGTGTCGGCTGAGGGAGTGTCGCTGGCCGTGGAGCTGCTGCGCCACCCGGGCTGGGATGTGCGAGCCACGGCGGCGCGGGTGCTGGGAGACTCGGGAGGCAGGGACAGCTTGGAAGCGGTACGGGCCGCGCTCTCGGTCGAGCAGGACGCGCTGGCCCGGCGTGCGCTCTCGGACGCGGTGGAGCGCCTCTCGAGGCGCTGAGGATGGGGGCCCAGGTGTCACCACGCTTCGATGACGAGGGCCGGCCGGAGATGAACGCGGAGGAGTTCCGGCTCCTGCGCGATCATGTCTACGCCCACTGCGGCATCTTCGTGCGGGAGGACATGAAGTTCGTGATGGAGCGGCGCCTGTGGCCTCGGCTGGAGGCGCTGGGGCTGCGCGACTTCACCGAGTACCACCGCTACCTGCGCTATGACTCCCAGCGCCGCGCGGAGCTGGAGTCCGCCGTCGAGGCGCTCACCACGCACGAGACGTACTTCTTCCGGGAGCCCGGGCAGCTCAAGGCCTTCTCGGACGAGGTGCTGCCGGCGCTTCAGCAGCGTAACGCCGCGGGGCGCAGGCTGCGGATCTGGTCCGCGGGGTGCTCCACCGGCGAGGAGGCCTACACCATCGCGATGCTCCTGCACCAGAGCCGCCGCTTCGAGCACTGGGACGTGGAGGTCTACGGCACGGACATCTCCCGGCGGGTGCTGGCCACGGCGCGGCGGGCGGAGTACGGCCCCTCCTCGCTGCGGGCGACGCCTCCGGAGCAGGTGTCGCGCTTCTTCCTCTCGCTGGGGAACAACAAGGTCCGGGTGAAGGACGAGGTGCGCGCCTGGGTGTCCTTCGGGCAGCTCAACCTGCTGGACGCCGAGGCCTGCCAGTTGGTGCCGCAGATGGACGCCGTCTTCTGCCGCAATGTGATGATCTACTTCGACGTCCCGGCGCGGCGGCGGGTCATCCAGGCCTTCCATGATCGGCTCGTCCCCGGGGGCTACCTGATGCTGGGCCACTCGGAGAACCTGCTCAACCTGGGCGCGGACTTCGAGCTGGTGCACCTGCGCGGCGATCTGGCCTACCGCAAGCCCGAGCTGTTTCCGAGGAAGGCGCGATGACCGCACGGCCTCCCATCACGGTGCTCGTCATCGATGACTCGGCCCACAACCGGCGGACGCTGAAGCGGCTGCTGGAGTCCGAGGCGGATGTGCAGGTGCTCGACTGGGCGCAGGATGGCGAGGAGGGGCTGCGCAAGGTGGTCTCCCTGCGGCCGGATGTGGTGACGGTGGACCTGGAGATGCCCCGCATGGGCGGGTACACCTTCCTGCGGCTGCTGCGCAGCGCCGCGCCCACGCCGGCCATCGTCATCTCCAGCCACTCCCACAAGGCGGACGTCTTCAAGGCGCTGGAGCTGGGGGCCTTCGACTTCATCGCCCAGCCGCCGAAGTCCACCACCGAGGCGATCGAGGCCTTGCGGGTGGAGCTGCTGGAGAAGGTCCGCGCGGCGCGGCTCGTGCGCAGGGGTGGGGCGCAGCGAGGCCCCGAGCGGGTGGTGCGCGAGCCGGTGCCCCTGCAGGACGGGCACCCCTTCGTCATCGCGGTGGCCGCGTCCACGGGCGGGCCCCCGGCGGTGCAGCGGCTCCTGGAGGCGCTGGCGGCGGAGCCCACGCCTTGCGTGCTCGTCTGCCAGCACATGCCCTCGCAGTTCACCAAGGCCTTCGCCGAGCGGCTGGATCGCATCGGCCCGTTCAACGTCTCCGAGGCGCAGGAGGGGGATCGGCTCGCCCCGGGCCATGTCTACATCGCTCCCGGCGGGCGCCACATGCAGCTGGCCGAGCGGGACGGCCGGCTGGTGCTCAAGCTGCGGGAGCTGATCTCGAGGGATAGGTATGTCCCCTCGGCGGATCAGCTCTTCGAGAGCGTGGCGAAGACGCTGGGGCCCAAGGCCCTGGCGGTGGTGCTCACGGGGATGGGCTCGGACGGGGCGGTGGGCGTGCGCGCGGTGCACGAGGCTGGCGGCGAGGTGTGGGCCGAGTCCGAGGAGACGGCGGTGGTCTTCGGCATGCCGCAGGAGGCGATTTCTACCGGGGTGGTGAAGCGGGTGCTGCCACTGGGGGAGATTGGCCCGGCGCTGGTGGCGCGGGTGCGGCGCTGGCGGTGAGGGGAGCGGGGGAAAGTGGCGGTTTTCTGGACCTCTGGACGGGGGTGGTATCTTCCCGGCCATGACGCAGCAGATCCGGGCGCTGGTGGTGGACGACTCCCAGGCCATGCGGCGCAGCATCGTTTATGCGCTGCAGCGGCTCGGGGGAGTCGTCTGCGTTGAGGCCGGGGATGGGGCCGAGGGCCTCAAGAAGTTCACCCAGGGACAGTTCGACCTGGTGCTGACCGATATCAACATGCCGTTGATGGATGGGCTCAAGCTGATCAGCCACATCCGGCAGGATCCGGCTCACCAGAACATCCCCATCGTGGTCATCACCACGGAGGGGGCCGCGGCGGACCGGGACAGGGCCATGGCGCTCGGGGCGAGCGCGTACCTGGTGAAGCCCGTGCAGGCGCGGGTGGTGCTCGATACGGTGAAGGGGCTGCTCAACCTGCTCTGATGGCGACGCTTGGGTGCGGCGAGAGGCAAAGCAGATGAAGTCACTGAATTACGTAGCTTAGGTAGCGGGCGGGTGTCGACGAGGAAGCCCGGAAGTGAGTGCCCTCACTCCCGGGCCTTTGGAGATCGACCCCTGGGCCCAGCCCCTACGGAGCGGGCTGGGTGAGGGTTGCTTGCTGGAGCGCCACCTGGGTCTGGGCCAACGCCCGGCCGTTCATCGTCGCGCCCGTCTGGAGCGTGATGTCCGTCTTGGACAGGAGGATTCCCTCGAAGTGGGAGTTGGCTCCGAAGGTCGCCTTGCCCGCGACCTGCCAGAAGATGTTCTTGGCCCGCGCGCCGCCGCTCAGGGTGACATTCTTCCCCGCGCTCATCGTGAGGTCTCCCGTCGTCTGGAAGATCCAGACATCGTTCGCGCCGCCCGAGAGGACGACATCCACCGGGATCGTCACCGTGCTCGTCCACTTGTAGAGCCCCGGGACGAGGGTCAGCCCACCGATGTTTCCGGTGCCGAGCTCCAGGAAGTCAGGCGTGGGGCGTCCGGCGGCATCGCTGTATGCGCTCTCCATGTTGCTGATGGCCGTGGTGAGGTTGGAAGGAGTTGGCACCGCGTAGTTGGCGGCGTAGGCCTTGCCGACCAGCTGAGACGAGGTGGCGAAGACATTCGTCGCATCCGCGACCAACGAGAAGCCCGTGATGAAGGTCGCCGCGGCGGGGCTGATTCCAATGTCTCCCGTCACGGAGGAGGCCGGAACGGTGGAGATGGCCGTCTTGGCGAGCACCCCATAATTGCCAGCCAGCCCAAGGCCCACGGGCGCCGGCCCCTTCGACGCGGTCGTCCCGGTCGTGAAGCCCCAAGAGAACGCACTGGCCAGCGCATTGCCTGTCAGGTCCAGGACGCCGGTCGAGAGCTCGGCGGTGAAGGCTGTATTGCCTGCCAGGTTGCTCGAGGGAGTGAAGATCGCCGTCGTGCCCGTGGTCCCGTAGGCCACGGTGCCTGGGACTGGCGTGGCGCCCTGCTTCACGGTGAAGGTGGCCGTCTTGAGCGAGAGGGGGTCCATCGCCTTGCTGAACGTCGCGGAGATCCTCGCATTGATGGGGACACCGGTGTCGTTGCGGGAAGGGCTTGTGGCATTGACCACGGGCGGGGTCGTGTCAGCGGCGGTTCCCGTCGTGAAGGTCCAGGTGTGCTCGGACGCCAGGGCCTTGCCTGCCGGATTCTTGGCTTTGGCCGTGATCTTCCCCGTGAAGACTGTGTTGCCTGCCAGACTGTTCGTGGGGGTGAAGATCGCAGTCGTACCGTCGGCCCCTGCGGCCACGGTGCCAGAGACTGGCGTGCTGCCCTGATTCACGACAAAGGCCGCCGTGGTGAGCGAGAGCGGATCCATCGCCTCGCTGAAGAGCACGGAGACCCTCGTGTTGAGGGCCACGCCACTGGCGCCATCCTCGGGGCTCGACGAGCTCACCGTGGGCGCCGCGTTATTGTCCTCGGAACCTTCGCACGCGGCCAGGGTGGAGGTGACAAGGAGGGCGGAGATGGAGAGGAACAAGGCAATACGCAAAGCGCTGCTGCGCTGAGTAACCATGGAGGTACTCCTGAAGGGCTGACTAGGTTGTGTGAGAGATTGATTCGAGGAACCGAAGGGCATCCACACCCGGGAATGGGCGATGTGTCTTCGGTGCGCCACCGCTAACGTTGCAAGCTGTCAGGGGATTTCGTTATGTAACATAGGCTTCGCCGGGGCAATGTCAAACGCCCCGGTGCGATTAGTCCGAACTGGCGAGCCAGGACATGGCGACGAAGCGGCTCCGCACAGCTGGATGGGATTGTCCAGCTCCCTCAGGCGCGTCCTTCGCCATAGAATATACGCGATGGGGCTGTTGGGGGATGCAGAGCGCAAGAGCGTCGAGCCCATCCCATGGTGGAGCGCGAGTCAGTAGAAGCGTGGATTGTGGACGATACGGGCTTCCTCAAGCTGCCGGGGACCTGGATGGAGCACGTCAGCAGATGCGCGGCTTGCTGGCCGTGGAGGTCGTGCCCATGTACCGCCAAGCCGCCGAGGAGAACCTTGTGGGCCTGGATGAACGGCCCCTGGCATGATGACCTCCGGACCACGCATCAACGCAGGAGCAGTAGCGCAACTTCAGCAGGTCTCATTGTGACTCGGAGCCGCGGTGCCTCCCTCTGACATGACTCCCGACGCGAGCCCGCCTTCCCCGCCCGAGGCCGCTGTGAAGCCCGTGCTGGAGGTGGTGGGCCTGGAGAAGGCCTACGGCGCCCTGAAGGCCGTGCAGGGGCTGAGCTTCCAGGTGGCGCCGGGCGAGGTGCTGGGGCTGGTAGGGCCCAACGGGGCGGGCAAGACGTCCACGCTGCGGTGCCTTGCGGGGATCCTCCCCGTGTCCTCGGGGCGGGTGGCGGTGGCGGGGCATGACGTGGCGGTGGAGCCGGTGGAGGCCAAGCGGGCGCTGGCGTTCCTGCCGGACGAGCCGCGCCTGTTCGATTACCTGACCGTGTGGGAGCACCTGAACTTCGTGGCCCGGCTCTACGGCGTGAGGGACTGGGAGGAGCGAGGGCGCGCGCTGCTCGCGGAGATGGAGCTGGTGGGCAAGGAGAAGGCGCTGCCGGGAGAGCTCTCGCGAGGCATGAAGCAGAAGCTGTCCATCGCCTGCGGCTTCCTGCACGAGCCGAGGCTGATCCTCCTGGACGAGCCGCTCACGGGGTTGGATCCGCTGGGCATCCGGCGGATGAAGGCGTCGCTGCGCCACCGGGCCGAGCAGGGCGCGGCGCTGGTGCTCTCCTCGCACCTGCTGCCGCTGGTGGAGGAGCTGTGCCACCGGATCCTCGTGATTGCGGGAGGGCGCGCGGTGGCGCTGGGGACGCTGGCGGAGATCCGCGCGCAGCTCAGCGGGGGCGAGGCGGGGAGCGCGTCCCTGGAGGAGCTCTTCATCCGAATTACCGGCGCGGGCGGCGAGGAGCGGCGGGAGCCTCCCGCGTCATGAGCTTCTCGCGGGCGGTGACGTTCCTGTGGTGGGCCTCGCTGCGCAACCGGGTGCGCAAGCAGGTGGAGCGCCTGCGCCAGCCGAAGTACCTGGCGGGCCTGCTGGTGGGAGGGGCCTACCTGTACACCGTCGTCCTGTGCCGGTTGAACTTCCAGCGCTCCATGGAGGGGCTGTCTCCGGGGGCGCGGCTGCTGGCCGAGCTGGGGCTGGCGAGCATGTTGATGGCCTCGCTGGCCTCGGCCTGGGTGTTGGGACAGGACCGCCCGGCGCTCACGTTCACGGAGACGGAGGTCCAGCAGCTCTTCGCCGCGCCCGTCAGCCGGCGAGGGCTGCTGCACTACAAGCTGGCGCGGGGGCTGGTGGGCGCGGGGGCGGCTGCCTTCTTCAGCACGATCTTCATCGGCCGGGGGCTGAGCACGCATCCGGTGCTGTTCTACCTGGGCGCGACGGTGGTGCTGGGCACGGTGAACCTGCACGTGATCGCGGCATCCTTCGTGCGCACGCGGCTGGTCCGGCTGGGGTGGGTGGGGACGGCGCTGCGGTGGGCGGTGCTCGCCGGGCTGTTCGCCGGGTTGAGCTGGGCGGTGTACGTGGCGGTCCAGGCGCATCCCTTTCCGGAGGGAGGCATGGGGCGGCAGGTGCTGGAGGCGTGGCTCAGCGAGGTGTTGGAGCAGCCCGCGCTGCACCTCGCGTTGTGGCCCGCGCGAGCCCTGGTGGCGCTGCCGATGGCGGAGGGAGTGAGCGCCTTTCTCCGAGTCCTCCCCGTGGCGCTGGGGCTGCTGGTGGCCCACTACGTCTGGGTGTCGGTGCTGGTGGTGCCCTTCGAGGAGGCGGTGGTGGTGCGGGCCGAGACGATGGCCCGTCAGCGGGGGCAGCGGATGGCGAGGGTGGGGCACCTGGTCATGCGCAAGCCCTTCTTTCGCCTCCAATCCCTGGGCCGGCCCGAGGTGGCGCTGCTGTGGAAGAACCTGATCGCGGCGCGGCGGATGGGAGGCCCGGAGGTGCTGCTCGTCCTGGCGCTGCTGGGGCTGGCGGTTCCCATCGGCGCGGTGCTGTTCGCTCCCGAGTCGGTTCACGCCTCGCGGCAGATCATGGCGCTGCTCTACGCGTCCTTCGCGGGGATGATCACGGTGTTCGGCCCGGTGTCACTGCGCGCGGATCTGCGCATGGACCTGCCCAAGCTGGACATGCTGCGGGCGATGCCGTTGACGGGACTGCAGGTGGTGGCGGCCGAGGTGCTCGCGCAGGGGTTGTTGCTGGCGGGGATCCAGGTGGGGCTGCTGGCCCTGGCGGTGGGGATGGCGGTGGGGGCGCCGGGAACGTGGGGGGCGACATTCTGGGTGGCCAGCGGGCTGGGCCTGGTGCCGCTGCTGCCGGCGCTAGGGATGGGAGGCCTGTTCGTGCAGAACGCCGCGGTGGTGCTCTTTCCCGCGTGGCTGCCGGCGGACGGAGAGCGGGCGAGAGGGATCGAGGCGCTGGGCCAGCGGCTGCTGACGTTGGCGGGAGCGCTGGTGGTTTTGATCGGCGGGTTGATCCCCGCGGCCATCGTGGCGGCGCTGGTGGGCTTCACCCTGTACGGCTGGCTGGGCGTGTGGGCGCTGCCCTTCGCCGGGCTCACGGCGGCGGCGGGGCTGGTGATTGAGGTAGCGCTGGGAGTGACAGCCCTGGGCCGGGTCTTCGACCGCATGGACGTGTCGAGCGAAGGCCCCGGGGCTCCGTAGGGGTAGGGCGTGCCCACCATGCCTTCTTCATAGCGCTTCCTTGGGAGTGCATGCCTCGAAATGGAGGCAGGCACCTGGATGGAGGCCCCTGAGCATTGCGTGACGGGCTCACGCGTTGCAGACGTCCTCTTTCGTTTCGACGAGGAAACCTTTCCTCACGAAATTACGACGGGCAGCTTGCTGAGCCCAAGCCGTACGGACGAGTAGTACCGGTGGATGCCGTCGACGATTTCGTAGGTGTGCGTCTCATGGCCCCCGAGGGCGCGGACGGCAATCGGGGGGAGGTGCACCTGCTTGTTGATGCCTTCCAGGACATGATGGAGCTTGGTGTCGTCGTAGAGACCGCCGAGCCGATGGGTAGGCGGGAGCACATCCTTGGTATCGATGATTTGAGTCTCACTGCCATCGGAGGTGTAGTGCTTGCCGTCTTGTCTCACGGCCGCCCCCCCCATGGTCAGGGCCTGCATTTTATGCCGGATTCCGCTGTCCACGAGGGTGCCCACGATGTCAGGGAGTTCGTGGTAGTTCCCTGCCGGGCAGATCGGCGACAGGAAATACAAGAGGATTTCTGAAAGAGGCTGGGGAGAGCTTGAATATAGCTCCAGCCGCCCGTGGCGGCTCAAGCTGTTGAGTTCGGTGAAGATGAAGGGCATCGGTGGAACTCCAGGTGAGGGTGGGGATGCGTGCTTCTGGTTTCCCTTTGAGACGCGCTCACCTGGTGTCTTGTGAATCGATACATGTGGGCAGGACGGCGGCTCGCGCGGAGCAAGAACCGCTCTCGAACCTTCTGGTCCCCAAGAGGTGGCTTCCCCTTCACTTCCACCGTTAGAGCCTCCTCCAAGTCACCACGCGCCAACGCCCCACCACGGTACCTGCCGGAAGCAGGGCCGGGTGCAACTCAGGGCCTGCTCAGCTCGGGCTGGGCGTAGCGCCTCTCTGGAGAGCTACGGGAGGCGCAGCTTGTGATCCGAGAAAAAATCTAGAGCCCCGTCCGCTTCTCAAGCTCCTCGGGATACCGCGCGCCTTCCACCTGGATCTTCGCTCTTCGAGCGTCGGTAGCAGTTCCTCCTCGGGCTTCCGCCACCAGAGTGAGTACTCGCTCTGCACCGCCGCGACCGGTTGAACGGCGTGAGCACGACGGATGGTCTTCACGCCCGCCTCCGAGAGGCCGAAGTGCTTCACCTTGCCCGCGCGTATCAGCTCCTTCACCGTGCCCGCGACGTCCTCTAGTGACGAGGGGGCCGGGAAGGTCGCCCTAGCGTGCGTTGAGGAAGGCCACTACCAGCACCCCGAGCACGGGCAGGAGCACCAGCGCCAGCAGGAGCCAGGCGGCGCGGTGGGCGAAGTTGAAGGTCCAGCCCACTCCGGCGAGCTTTGGGACGATGAGCCGAGGATCCTCGGGGTTGTGATAGATGAGCGGGCTGTAGCCCTTGGGCAGCGACTGGCCCTCGGCCACCATGCGACGCGTGGCGGAGGCGAGCCCCACGGCTCCCGCCCCCAACGCCAGCGCCACCGAGCCCAGTATCAGCCCCAGAAATACCGGGGGCGAGGGAGGCGTCTCGCTGGGCAGCAAGATGGCGACAACGGCGATGGAGCCCACCACGGCGAGGGATACCCAGCGCACGAAGTTGCCATAGGCGCGTGCCAGCTGCGGGAACCTTGCCCGGCTGACGCGCTCGAGGACCACCGCGAGCACCTCAAGGAAGACGGCCAGCGCCGCCGCGAACAGGAGCGGCCCGAAGACGTCCCCGAAGTTCTTCGAGCCGTAGCCATCCGGCACACCCCCACGTCCCCAGTGGACCACCCACCGAGTGGGGAGCGCGTCCCACTTGCGGGCGAGCCACGCCGCAGCCGCTGCAAGCATCACAAGAGGAAGGAAGCGCATGGTGCCCCCACGTTAGAGCAGATGGGATTGGGTCTTAGCGCATCCAGCGGCGCAGCAGCTCGAGCAACCGGTCGGTGTCCGTCGGCTTGGGCAGGTAGTCGCTGGCACCCGCGGCCAGGCACTTGTCGCCATCGTCCTTCAGCGCCTTGGCGGTGATGGCGATGATGGGCAGGGCCGCGAAGCGCGGATCCTCGCGGATGGTGCGCATGGTCTCGTAGCCGTCCATCTCCGGCATCATCACGTCCATGAGCACGGCATCCACCTCTGGATGAGCGCGCAGGCTCTCGAGGCCCGCCATGCCGTTCTCCGCGTGCAGCACCTCCATCCCCCGGTTCTCCAGGACGCTGGTGAGCGCGAAGAGGTTCCGGATGTCGTCATCCACGATGAGCACCTTGCGCCCGGCGAGGCTGTCGCCCGGCGAGGCGGACGCGTCCGGCGATCGCGAGAGGCCCTGAGAGACCGGCGGTAGGTCCAGGATGTTCTGGCCAGACATGCCGCCGGGCTCGGGCTTCGGGCTGGCCGGGTCGGAAGGGCTCTCTTCCGGGCGGATGTACCGCTGGGGCAGGTAGAGCGTGAAGGTGCTGCCCTGGCCCAACTGGCTGTCCACATACAGCTCACCGCCCAGCAGGCGCGTCATCGCCAGGCTGATGGAGAGCCCCAGCCCCGTGCCTCCGTACTTCCGGCTGGTGGTGCCGTCCGCCTGCTGGAAGGCCTCGAAGATGAGGCGCTGCTTGTCCGCGGGGATGCCAATGCCCGTGTCCACCACGCTGAAGGCGAGCACCCGCTCGGCGCGCTTGAGCACCTCGCTCTCGAAGCGCCGGCTCGGATGCTCCACCGGAGTGACACGCAGCTCCACCCGTCCGCTGTGGGTGAACTTGAAGGCGTTGGAGAGCAGGTTCTTGAGCACCTGATTCAGCCGCTGCGGATCCGTGTAGAGCCCCGAGGACAGCCCCGCGCCCAGGCTCACCGAGAAGCCCAGGCCCTTGTGCTCGGCCACGTGCCGGAAGCTGCGCTCGACGAACTCCTTCACCTCGGAGAGGGACACGTCGGCCGGCTCCACCCGCATCTTGCCGGCCTCCACCTTGGAGAGGTCCAGCACCTCGTTGATCAGGTGGAGCAGGTCCGTCCCCGAGGCGTGGATGGTCTTCGCGTACTCCACCTCGCGAGGGCTGAGGCGGCGCTCCGCGTTCTCCGACAGGACCTTCGCGAGGATCAACAGGCTGTTGAGCGGCGTGCGCAGCTCGTGGCTCATGTTGGCGAGGAACTCGCTCTTGTACCGCGAGGCCAGCGCCAGCTGCTCCGTGACATTCACGTTGTCGGAGAGATCCTTCCAGATGCCCGCCAGGCCCCGCAGCTCGGCCAGGCCGCCCCGCTTTCCGTCCACGCCCACTTCCTTCGCCACGCGGTTCACCTCCGCGGCGAACGCGGAGAGCTGATCCACCATCGTGTTGATGGTGGCCTTCAGCACCAGCGGCTCGCCGCGCGGGCCCACGGTGAGCTTCTGGCTGAGGTCTCCCTTCGCGACGGCGGTGGCCACCCGGGTCATGTCGCGCACCTGCGTGGTGAGGCTGTCGGCCAGGACGTTCACGTGCTCGAGGAGCTGCTGCCACTCGCCAGACAGGCCCGGCACGCGGGCCTGGCCGCCCAGTCGTCCTTCCGTGCCCACCTCGCGGGCCAGCCTGCCCACCTCCGAGGCCAGCGCGGCGTGCAGGGTGACACCCGTGTTGAAGGCCTCCACCAGCCGGTCCACCAGCGGGTGGGTGCCATGCACGGGAAGCCGGCGGGAGAAGTCACCTCGGTTGGCGGCTTCCATCGCGGCGAGCAAGGCGCGCAGCTGCTCCTCCTGGCTGGGGGGCGGCGTCGGCTCGTTCAGGGTCGGATCCACGGGGAGGCTCCTGGCTACGCTCAGGTGCCGAGGACTCTCGCGCAGACGGACTGCCGTAGACGAGCACGCCTGGCTCTTCCGGGAAGGCGCCACGTTGGGTGTTGGACGGTTCCACTTGCCGGGGCCCGGGGCCGATGGACAGTGTCCCCTTTTGCCAAGGGGGAGGCTGGCGTGGGCCAAGAGGAACCGGAACCGCAGAACGAGGCCATCTCCTCCGACGAGCAGGTCCGGGACAAGCCCGAGGAGAAGCCTCAGAAGCCCTACGAGACCATCCTGGCGCAGCAGATCCGCCAGGCGAACCTGGAGCTGGCACGCCCCGCGCGAGGACTGCTCCTGTCCTCACTGGCCGCTGGGCTGGAGCTCGGAGTGGGGCCGTTCCTGATGGCGGTGCTCTCTTCGCTCACGCGGGGCGTGTATGCCCGCCCGGCGGTGGAGCTGCTGGTGGCGTCCGCGTATGCGGTGGGCTTCATCCTCGTGGTGGTGGGGCGCTCGGAGCTCTTCACCGAGCACACCGCGCTGGCGGTGCAGCCGGTCCTCGCCCGGGAGGCTTCGGTCCTGCGCTTGATGCGGTTGTGGGGGCTGGTGCTCGTGGGCAACCTGGTGGGCGCGGCCCTGTTCTCCCTCTTCGCCGCCTACCTGGGCCCGGCGCTGGGGGTGATGGAGCGCGAGGCCATTGGGGAGATGGCCCACAACGTCATCAAGCACCCGTCCGGCACGCTGTTGCTGAGCGCGGTGATGGCGGGGTGGATGATGGGGCTCGTGGCCTGGGTCGCCACCTCCGCGCGGGAGACCATCAGCCAGGTGGTGCTGGTGGGGCTGATCACCCTGGCCATCGGCCTGGCCCACCTGCACCACTCGATCGCCGGCTCCATCGAGGTGCTGATGGGCGTCTTCATCGGCCAGGGCGCCTCGGTGGCGGACTTCGGGCGCTTCTTCGTCTTGTCCGTGCTGGGCAATGCCGTGGGCGGAAGCGTCTTCGTGGCCCTGCTCAAGCACGGGCACGTGCGGCACTCCTCCTGAGCGGCTCACGCAGAGGGGGCTCGGTGCGGAGCCCCCTCCGCGTCCGTCACGGGCAGAGGGTGCGATCGTTCAGCGGGTTGATGTGGCCCTCGGCGTTGCCTGTCATCGACTTCGCGTAGATGCCGCCGTCGAAGCTGCCGTTGCTGAAGTTGACGTTGGCGTAGGGCGCCAGCACCGTGCCCCAGAAGCCGTAGCCGTTGGCGGTGATGGAGGTGGCGTCCACGAAGTTGTAGAGGATGCCGTGCTGGTCGATGCCGCCGCTGAACGAGTGGCCGAAGCCCTGGAACGTGGCCGCCGTCCCGCGGATGTTGAGCACCACGAAGGAGCCCGCGGGCGCGTCAATGGACAGCAGCACGGCGCCGGTGAAGGCGCTGGCGCTCACGTCGAAGACGTTCACGTTCGGGTTGGTGCCGGTCAGCATCACACCGCCCCAGACCTCACGCTTCGTCGTGCCGTTGGCCGTCAGGCTCGCCAGCCGCGAGGACAGCGTGCGCAGCTCGCTGAACCGCGCCGTGAAGTCGATCGGCGTGCCCTTGGACACCGAGCCCCGCGTGAACGTCACGGTCTGGTCGGTGCTGAGCGTGCCTCCATAGAAGGCCTCGCCCCCGACGCCGCCGCGGTAGAGGCTCAGGTTGCCACCCGCCACCAGCGTCTTCGAGACGTCGCTGTCCGGCAGGCCCTGGCCCACCGAGAAGTCCGTCATGGAGATGTTGCCACCCGCCGCCACCTTGCCCACCACGTCGTGGCCGCCGGTGTAGCTGTCCTGGAGGAACAGGTTGTAGTCGCTCAGGTGGACGTCGATGCAGCTGTTGGCGCAAGGGCCCGCCACCGTGAGCTGCCGGACGGCGGTGCCCGTGTTGCCCGCGTTGTCCTTCACGCTGTAGGTGACCGTGTACTGGCCAGCGTGCGTCTGATCCAGGTTGCTGGAGGCGGTGATCCGCGAGGTCAGGTCGTTCGAGCAGATGTCCGTGGCCGTGGCGCCCGCGTCCACGTAGGGCGCGCCGTTGCACTGCAGGGTCACCGCTCCGCCGATGGGCTGGATCCGCGGCGCCAGGGTGTCGACCACGGCCACCGTGCGGTCGGCCGAGACGCCGTGGCCGCTCCCGTCGTTCGCGCTGTAGTGGAGCGTGTAGCTGGCCGGAACCTGGGGGTTCACCGCACCCGTCACCGTCACGGGCAGCGTGCCGGCGCACAGGTCCGAGGCCGTGGCGCCGGGCTCGGCGTACGGAGTGCCGCACTCCAGGCTCATGTTGGCCGAGCCCTTCAGTGCCAGCGCCGGGGCCAGCGTGTCGGCCACGGTGACCGTGCGAGACACCGTCGCGGACAGGTTCCCGGCCGAGTCCGTCGCGGAGTAGCTCAGCGAGTAGGTGCTGGGCACCGCCACGTTCACCGAGCCCGTCTTGGCGATGGCGCTCGCCGGCAGCGGCCCCGAGCACAGATCGCTCGCGGTGGCGCCCGGGTCGCTGTAGGTGCCGCCCTGGGTGCACTCCAGCGTCTGGCTGTCCGGGCCGTTGAGCGCCACCGTCGGCGCCACGTGGTCCACCACCGTCACCACGGCCCTGCACGAGGAGGAGTGGCTCGCCTTGTCCGTGCACGTCAGCGTCACCGTCGTGTCGCCGATGGCGTACGGGCCGGCAGGGCTCTGCGTGCAGCCCACCAGATCGTTGTCCGCGTCGTACGAGCCGCTGTCGATGCTGGCGTTGACGCCGCAGGTGTACTCGGCGACTTGCGTCACGTTGTGGCAGAGCGCGGTGGGCGGCTGGCCAGCCGGGGCCGTGAGCTGGGGCAGCTTGCAGAACGAGGTGCAGTTGCTGATGCTGCCGGAGGTGTCGCCGGTCCGGCCGTTGGCATCACCGTTGTCGCACTCCTCGCCGAACTCCTTGTCCACCACGCCATCGCCGCACCAGTTGCGGTGGCAGGACCACGAGCACGTCTCGGAGGCCGGCTGTCCAGCCAGCGCGGGCTGGCCGTTGAGGTTGTCTCCCAGGTCGCACTCCTCGCCCGACGGCGCCTCCTCGGGGAGGCCGCACCCGGCGGCCAGCGTCATCGCTCCGCGCACCAGGATGTAGGGCGTGCCGTCGATAGGCGTCTCGTTGCCCGGATCGATCATGAAGTCCGAGTAGTGCTGCTGGCCGGGCAGCGTCCCGGAGGACTGCATCGCCACGCCCGCGTACGAGAAGGCCCGATCCGGGTAGTGGGTGAACACCGAGCGCGCCGCGCACCCGCCCGCCCCCGAGAGCATCCCGTCAAAGATGTCGCGGGACATGAAGTCGTTGTACATCTCGAAGATGTGGGCGGAGTCGGCGCAGCCCGGCACGCCCTGCACGGTGAAGTCGCCGAACGGCTCCAGCAGCGTCACCGAGGTCCCCGCCGGCGCGTTCTGGTAGGCGCAGCCCAGCGCGATGTACATGCCCGTGTGCCGCTGCACCGAGTTCAGCACGTAGCGGATGCCGTTCTCCACCAGCTGATCCGTGCCGTTGGAGGAGGGGTCCGTCGCGAGGATGGCGACGTCTCCGTCGACGATGGCGCCCCAGTTCTTGCGGTTGTCGATGGCCGCCTGGAACGCGTCGGTGCCGCTCTGGCACGCCGCATCGCCGATGATGATGGCCCGGTAGGCCATGAACTGCTGCGCCGTCAGCGCCCGCCACTGATCCGGAGTCACCACGTCGATCCGCGTGGCGGGAGAATCGGCGGCCACCGCCTGCGCCTCGCGGCTGTTGAGTCCGTTGGCCACGCTGCTGCCGAGGATCAGCACCTTGTCCTCGCTGCGGACCTCCTGAGGCAGGGTGCTCGGGGAGAGCGCGGACATCGCCGCGGTGGGCTCCTCGTTGCAGGCGGCGCCGGCCAGCGCGGCCAGCAGCAGAAAGGCTCTCCTGATGGTGTTCAGCGACATCTCAAGACTCCCGCAATGTGGGGGCTTCAGGCACATCCCCGGCTTCAGGCTCACTGTGGAAGGACCAGGCGCTCAATGAAGGGTGGGGAAGCTCCCTGAACCACTTTTACCCCCAAGGCAGTACCTTTTTTCGGGGAAATTTGCAAGCACGACTGATTGTTGCGCTGTGACTGTAGAGAAATTCATAGGGAAAAGTGCGCCTTATATCTACTTGACCCTACGCCAGAGGTGGGCGTGCGGCACCCTACCGATCCAGTTGTGCGATACCTGGGGAAGGTGGGGACTCATGGCCCCGGGAGTGCGGAGCAGCGTCCTCGGCTGCTCCCTGCACCGGCGGGAGACACGCCATGGGCCCGCTGTCTCAGGCACGCCTGTCGCGTGGACTTGGAGGCTCTGCCTCGAGGCACCGAGAGTGTCAGGGGAGCGCGGATGGCTCCCGTCCGCCTTCGTGTTGCTTAGGAGGCGGGCCTCCCATAAGAGGCGCAGCGACATATGGCGATGAACGAGCGTTACGAGCCGCAGGCGATTGAAGGCAAGTGGCAGTCCCGGTGGGAGCAGGAGGGCGTATTCCGCGCGGGCACCCGGCCCGGAGCCCCCGAGAAGTACATCCTCGAGATGCTGCCGTACCCCAGCGGGAAGATGCACATGGGGCACGTGCGCAACTACCTGATCGGCGACGTCTACGCGCGCTACTTCCGGATGAAGGGCTACGACGTGCTCCACCCCATGGGCTGGGATGCGTTCGGCCTGCCGGCGGAGAACGCGGCCATCAAGGACGGCGTGCACCCGGCCGTGCGCACCCAGGAGAACATCGACTCGTTCAAGGCGGAGATGCGCTCGCTGGGCTACAGCTATGACTGGGCGCGCGAGGTCAACACCAGCCAGCCCGAGTACTACCGCTGGAACCAGTGGTTCTTCATCCAGATGTTGCAGCGCGGGCTGGTCTACCGCCGCTTCAGCAAGGTGAACTGGTGCACCGGCTGCCTCACCGTCATCGCCAACGAGCAGGTGAAGGATGGCACGTGCGAGCGCTGTGACTCGCCGGTGGTGGACAAGGAGATGCCCGAGTGGGCGTTCCGCATCACCAGGTACTCGCAGGCGCTGCTGGACGGGCTGGACGAGCTGAAGGAGTGGCCCGAGCGCATCACCAGCATGCAACGCAACTGGATCGGCCGCTCCGAGGGCGCCGAGGCCGACTTCGAGGTGAAGGGCGCCAGCGAGAAGATCCGCGTCTTCACCACGCGCATCGACACCATCTACGGCTGCACCTACGTGGTGCTGGCGCCGGACCACAGGCTGGTGGCGAAGGTGACGACGCCCGAGCGCCGCGCGGAGGTGGACGCCTTCGTCGCGAAGATGGCGGCCACCAGCAAGACGGACCGCACGGCCGAGGGCGCCACCAAGGAAGGTGTCTTCACCGGCGCGTACGCCATCAACCCGTTCACCGGCCAGCCGGTGCCCATCTGGATCGCCAACTTCGTGCTGTCCGACTACGGCACGGGCGCGGTGATGAGCGTGCCGGCGCACGACGAGCGCGACTTCGAGTTCGCCCGCAAGTACAGCCTGCCCATCAAGGTGGTGATCCAGCCGGCCACCGGGGACAAGCTGCCCGAGGGTGACAAGCTGGAGGCCGCCTCGACCGAGTACGGCGTGCTGGTGGACTCGGGCGAGTACTCGGGGCTGAAGTCCGAGGACGCGCGCCGGAAGATGGCCGCGAAGCTGGAGTCCGAGGGCCGTGGCAAGGCCACGGTGACGTACCGCCAGAAGGACTGGGGCTTCAGCCGCCAGCGCTACTGGGGCACGCCCATCCCCATCGTCTACTGCGAGAAGTGCGATCCGAAGCGCGAGGGCATCCCCGTGCCGCTGGAGCAACTGCCCGTGCGCCTGCCCGAGATCGACACCCAGGCGGTGCTGACCGGCAAGGGCGAGCCGCCGCTGGCCAAGGTGGCCTCGTGGGTGAACACCACCTGCCCGAAGTGCGGCGGCCCCGCACGCCGCGAGGCGGAGACGATGGATACCTTCGTCGACTCCTGCTGGTACTACGCGCGCTACCTGTCGCCGCGCTTCGACGCCGCGCCGTTCGACGCCAAGGAGGCCCAGCGCTGGCTGCCCGTGGACGTGTACGTGGGCGGCCCCGAGCACGCGGTGATGCACCTGCTGTACTTCCGGTTCTGGACCCGGGTGATGAAGGAGCTGGGCCTGGCTCCGGTGGACGAGCCCGTCACGCGCCTGATCACCCAGGGCATCGTCAACGGCTCGGACGGGCGGAAGATGTCCAAGCGGTGGGGCAACTCGGTGGCCCCCGCCTCCATCGTGAAGAAGTACGGCGCGGACACGGCGCGCGCCTACGTGGCGTTCGCCGGCCCGCCCGAGCGTGACTTCGACTGGTCCGACGCCCAGGTGGAGGGCGCCTTCCGCTTCCTCAAGCGCGTGTGGACGCTGGCCGCCACGCACGAGGGCGTCGCGGGGGCCACGCACTCGGGCGCCTACGAGGGCAAGGCGCTGGAGATCCGCCGCGCCGCGCACAAGTGCCTGAAGCGGGTAGGGGAGGCCATCGAGCGCCTGTCCTTCAACACCGCCATCGCCGGCATCATGGAGTACATCAACACGCTCTACGCGGTGGGCACGCCCGAGACGCCCGCGGAGAAGGCCGCCATGGCCGAGGCCCTGCACCTGCTGGCCATCGTGCTGACGCCCTTCGCGCCGCACATCGCGGACGAGCTGGCCGAGGTGTTCGGCTCGAAGACGTTCACCGTGAATCAGGCGTGGCCGGCGTTCGATCCGGCGCTCGTGGTGGATGAGGAGATCCCCTACGCGGTGCAGGTCAACGGCAAGCTGCGCGCCGAGATCAAAGTCCCCGCGGATGCGGCCGAGGCGGACGTGCGCGCCGCGGCCGAGGCGGATGAGCGGGTGAAGGCGGCCATGGTGGGCAAGACGGTCCGCAAGTTCGTCTTCGTCCCGAAGCGGCTGGTGAACTTCGTCGTTGGCTGAGCGGAGGCCCGTGTGCCGACCGAGGTCCTCGTCATGTGTACGAGGTGCGGACGGCCGCAGCCGGCCCGCACGGGCAACTGCGTGGCCTGCGGCGAGGTGCTGCCGGAGGCCCCGGTGGCCGGCACTTCGTCACCGGACGCCCCGTTCCTCCTGATGGAAGGCAGCGGCGGGCGCTCGGTGACGGCCATGGGCCGCAAGGTGGCCTACCGCGCGGGCGGCTCCGCGGCTCCCGTCGTCCTCGAGCTCGGCACCCTTCAGTCCGTGACGCGCGTTCGCCGCATGTTCCTGGAGGCCCTGGCGCTCGTGCCGGTGGCCATCGTCCTGACGTTTCTCGTTCCGGCGGCGAGGCCCGTGGCGGCGGGGCTCTCGGGGCTCGGGCTGCTCGTGGCCGTGCTGTGGCGGCGCTACTCCCTGGCGCTCAAGACGCGCGATGGCGGCAACCTCCGGTGGTCACTCGGCCTGGCTCGGCTGGCCTCCCCGCGGCTGCGCGGGCTCGATGCGGCCTGGGGCTCGGGGGCTCTGGCGCTGGCCTCTCGCGGTGTGTCCGTGGGCGGCGCCGCGGCCCCTCCCGGCCCCGGCGCTTGACCCGGGATCGGACCCCGATACTGTGAGCGCCATGGCTCGGCTCTGTGCGGTGGTGGCGGCGGTGCTCGTGGCGGGAGTGGGGTGCGGCTATCGCTTCGTGGCTCGGGACGCGACGCTGCCCGAGGGCGTGCACGCCGTGTGCGCCCCCATCTTCCTCAACGAGACGGCCGAGCCCGGCCTGGAGACCCTCTTCACCCGCGCCATGCGCGAGCAGCTGGTGCGCGTGGGGACGCTCGGGGACGGGGGAAAGTGCGATGCCCGCCTCGAGGGGCAGGTGACGAACGTGGGCAGCTCGCCCACCATCGTCACCGAGCCCATCACCGATGAGAAGGGAGCGGTCCTTGCCGGCCCGCAATTGGCCAGCTACCGGGCCTTCGCCGAGGCCCGGCTGCGGCTGCTCAAGGACGAGCGAGTCCTCGCGGAGACCACGGTCGCCGGAACGGAGGACTATCTGCCGGGCAGCGGTGATGTCCTGGAAGCCGAGGCCAACCGCCGGGCCGCGCTCCACCGTCTCTCGGAGACGTTGATGCGCGAAGGCTACGAGCGGCTGGCCCGCAACTGGTGAAGCGCCGCGAGGGCGCTCCGGGCAGGACGGCTACTTCGCGGCCTTGGAGGCCTGGGCGGCCTTGGTCAGGCGGGAGATGCGGCGCGCGGCGTTGCGCGGGTGGAGCACGCCCTTGGAGGCGGCCTTGGAGAGGGTGCGGACGGCGTCCTTCAGGGCATCGCCGGTCTTCGCCGCATCCTTGTTGGAGATGGCCTCGCGGGCCTTCTTCAGCGCGCCCTTCACGCTGGTGCGGACGGTGGTGTTGCGCGCGCGGCGCTTCTGGGCCTGACGGTTGCGCTTCTCTGCAGACTTGGTGTTCGCCAAGGGAATCTCCAGCTAACGGCTGTGGAAAAAGAGGGGCCGTACCTACAGCGACCTCTCCCGAGCGTCAAGGCGCTCGTGTCACGCGGTGTATTCCCAGCGCAGTCCGGCCGGATCACGGAAGCGGATCCGTTGGGGCTCGGCGCCCTGGATGGCCCCGGGGTACGAGGCCTCCAGCGAGGCCCGGAGCCGCTCCACCGCTCGGGCGGACGGGGCGCCCAGGCAGAGCGCCGCGCCGGAGGCTCCCGAGGACCCTCCCGGAGTGAACACCAGGCGCAGGGCCCCATCTCCATAGGAGGCCTCATCGGGGGCGCCTCGCTCGGCCTGCCAGCCAAGCAGCGGGGCCACGGCGTTCCAGAACGCACGCTGGGCCGGTAGATCCGGCACCTGGAAGCGCAGGGAGGTGAGCGGAGCCCGTGGCAGGGAGGTGGGGGGCGGCAGGGCCTTCTCCGCTGCCTTGGCCGCCTGCCAGTGTCGCTCCATGTGCTCCAATGTAGCCTCACCAAAAGGAACGCCCTCGGCGCGCAGCGCGGCTTCGATGTGCTGGAAGCGGGTGGTGAAGCGGCGGGTGGCCATGCGCAGCGCGTCCTCGGGCGGGGTGCGCAGGAAGCGGCCGAGGTTGGCCAGGGCCAGGAGGACATCGCCGAACTCGTGCTCGATTGCGTCCCGGTCTCCCGAGGTGACGGCCTGATCCAGCTCTCCCAGTTCCTCGTGGAGCTTGGCGCGCACGCTGGCGAGGTCGGGCCACTCGAAGCCGATGCGGCTGGCCTTCTCGGTGAGCCGCTCGGCGCGCAGCAGGGAGGGCGCGGCGGTGGGGACTCCATCGAGCACCGAGCCCTCGCGGCCCGTCTTGCGCTTCTTCTCCTCGGCCTTGAGCTTGGCCCAGTTGGCGAGCACCTGCTCGGAGCCGCTCAGCTTCTGCTCGCCGAAGACGTGGGGGTGGCGGCTTGTGAGCTTGTCGCTGATGGAGCGGCACACCTCGGCCATGGTGAACTCGCCCTTCTCGGCGGCCAGCTGGGCGTGGAAGACGATCTGGAAGAGCAGATCTCCCAGCTCCTCGCAGAGCGGGCGCCAGGGGCCGCCATAGGCCACCCGATCCATCTCATCGAGCACCTCGAACGCCTCCTCGACGAGGTAGGGGCGCAGCGAGCGCAGGTCCTGCTCCCGGTCCCAGGGGCAGCCTTGCTCGGACCGCAGGCGCTCCATGATCCCGACCAGCCGTTCCAGCTCCGCCCCAGTTGCGCTCATGTGTTGACCAACCTTCGAATCCTCGGGCCTCTGCCTGGGTCCGCCCACCCGGTTGAGCCCGGAAATGGTCGCCTACCCGGTAAGCCAGGGGGCGGAAGGGGGGTGATTGCTTTCACCGTGAGGGCCCCTCGCCTATCATCGATGGTCCGGATGCCTCACTCCTTTTGTTCGCGACTGCTCCCGGTCATCTTCTGCCTCGCGCTGTTCCCGGCGATGAAGGCACGTGCTCAGATCGACGCGCCCACTTCTCTTCAGGAAGTGGACCCCGATACCGCGCCGTCGGATGACTCGGCCAATGACGACTCCGTCTACGAGGACGACGAGCCGGGCTCTAAGCGCGGGAAGAAGAAGCACCCGAAGGGGAAGGCCGCCCAGGAGGACGAGGCCGAGCCCGGGGTGAAGGGCCCGGCGGCGAAGAACCCGGCGGCTCCCGAGCCTCCCGTGGCAGTGCCCGCGCCCCCGTCCACGGTGACGCCTGGGGCCGCTCCTGCCGCCACGCCAGCGCCGCCTGCTCCGTCGAAGCCAGAGGCCAGCGGCCAGAAGGCGCCGCCTCCGCTGCTCGCGCCGCGCGTCTCGGATGCGGACCTGCTGGCCGTGTGGGATCGCTGGAAGGAGGCCCGGAAGAAGTCGGACCTGGATGGGGAGAGCCAGGGGCGCAAGGATCTCTTGAAGCTGCGCGACGAGGTCTCCGCCACGGACTTCGATGCCTTCAGCGTGAGCCTGCTGCGCGAGGCCCGCGAGAAGCTCGAGGCGAAGAACCCCGCGGGCGCGGTGCAGCTCGCCGAGGCCGCGGCGGCGCTCTCTCCGGACCTGCCGTATGCGCGCTTCGCGCTCGCGGATGCCTACGCGCGCAAGGAGCCGGGCTCGGTGGGCCGGTACGTGGGCGAGTTCCAGGCCGGGTTGAGCGCGCTGGCCAGGGATCCTCGCTTCTGGCGGCCGGCGCTCGGGAACCTGGGCGCCATGGCGCTGCTGGCCCTGCTCGCCACGGCGGCGGCGGTGGTGGCCGTGCTCTTCGGGCGGCGGGTGCGCTATGCCCTGCATGACTTTCACCACGTCTTCCCGCGAGGCATGGGCCGCTGGCAGTCCATCGCGGTGGCCGTGGCGATCTTCCTGATGCCCATCCTGCTCGGGCTGGGCGTGGTGCCGGTGCTGCTCGTGCTGTTCGGGGCGATCGCGCTCTACCTCTCGGTGACGGAGCGGGCCGTGGTGGCGGTGCTGCTGGCGCTGGCGGGGCTCATTCCCCTGGTCGCGGGCCAGATCGCCCAGTCCACCGTCTTCGCCGGCACGGTGGCCGAGGACGTCTACATCCTGGAGCGCGGCGGCTTCACCGGAGATGAGGCGGCGGCCCGGGTGCTCGCGCGCCAGGCGGCGAAGGAGGCCTCCTTCGAGGAGCTGTTCGCCCTGGGGCGCTACCAGACCCGCCGCGGGCAGCTCGACGAGGCCATCGCCGCCTACAAGGCCGCGGCGGCCCTGCGCCAGCGCAACGCGCTCCTGCTCACCAACTACGGCAATGCGCTGATGGCCTCCGGGGATATCGACGGCGCCACGCGGCTCTACCAGGACGCGCAGCAGGCGGACAGCACGCTGGCGGCCGCGCCCTACAACCTGGCCCAGGTCTACCGGCGCCAGGCCCGCGGGCTGCCGGATGCCCAGGTGGGCGCCGCGCTGCAGCGGGCCTCCGAGGTCATGAACGTCGCCCAGCGGCTGGACTCCTCGCTGGTGGGGCGCGATGTGCCTCCCGATGAGCGGCTCCTGGTGAACCTGCTGCTGCTGTCGCCGGAGCTGCCCTGGTCCGAGATGATGGCCCTGGCGGATGGGACCGCCGCGGGCATGCGCGTGGAGAACCAGCTCGACCGCGTCCTGATGGGCACCACGGGGATGGCGGCGCGGATCTACCCCGCCATCTTCGCGCTGCTCTTCTTCCTGTGGGGCTATGCGCGCGACCGGGTGCGAGGCACGAAGTCCTGCGAGAAGTGCGCCCGCCCGGTGTGCCGGCGGTGCGATCCCGATCTGGGCATTGGCGCCTTCATGTGCAGCCAGTGCACCAACGTCTTCGCCCGCAAGGGCGTGGTGCCCGAGGCGATGCGCGCTCGCAAGCAGGCGGAGGTGCAGCGCCACCAGACGTGGATGGGGCGGCTGGCGCTGGCGCTCGGGGCGCTGGTGTCCGGGGCGGGCCACGTCTTCTCGGGCCTGCCCATCCGCGGCGCCATCTACAGCTTCCTGTTCCTGCTGGCCCTGTCCGCCGTCTTCCTTCGGGATGGCGTGCTCAGGGCTCCGTATGGCGAGGCGCCGGTGTACCTGAAGCTGCTCCCGGTCGTCTTGCTCATCCTCCCCCTCTATCTCTTGACGCTGCGCGGCCTGCGCAAGCGCCAGGCGGAGTAGGCCCGAACGCCATGGCTCTTCAGGGAACTCTCAAGGACTTCGGCATCGCCGACATCCTCCAGCTCATCGGCCAGCAGCAGAAGACGGGGCAGCTCTGCCTGGCCAACAAGGAGCAGGAGGTCAACATCTTCTTCCGGGACGGCAACATCGCCCGGGTGGAGAGCGTGACCCGCAAGAAGAAGGATCTCATCGGCAACATGCTGGTGCGCGCCGAGATCATCACCGAGGCCCAGCTCGAGGAGTCGCTGGAGACGCAGCGGCGCACCCTCAAGCGGCTCGGGGACGTGCTCGTGTCCAGCGGGGCCATCACGGCCGATCGCTTCAAGAAGATGATGCAGCTGCAGGCCACGGAGACCATCTACAAGCTCTTCAGCTGGGACGCGGGCACCTACGAGTTCAAGGCCGAGCCCGTCGAGTCCGACACCGAATCCATCACTCCGCTGCGTGCCGAGTCGGTGCTGATGGAAGGCTTCCGGATGGTCGATGAGTGGCCGGTGATCCGCAAGAAGATCAACCGGCTGGACATGACGTTCGAGACCCTCCGGCCGCTGCCTCCGCCCGTCAACAAGGAGGAGGATCTCGACGCCGCGTTCGATGACGCGTTCGCGGAGAAGAAGAAGGACGAGAACAAGGGCGAGTTCAAGTCCGTGGGCGACTCGGAGCGCGCCGTCTACGAGAAGATCACCCCAGAGCGCGATGTGCGCAGGCTCATCGACGTGGCGCTCCTGGGAGAGTTCGAGACCTGCAAGGCGCTGCTCAACCTCATCAACCTGGATTACATCCGCCCCACCACCGGGGCCGGCAAGTCCGCCTCGGCCGACCGGGACGGCCTCCTCCAGAAGGTGGGCCAGAGCCTGGGCTCCCTGGGCGCCAGCATGGCCGTGCTGGCCGCGATCGTCTTCCTGGTGGCCCAGCTTACGGGGACGCTGTCCCTGGCCAGCTCGCCTGCCTCCACGTTCGCCGACCCCGCGGCCCAGCGCTTCATCTCCCGGACCCAGGTCAAGCGCATTGAGGCCGCCCTGGTGGTGTTCCGGCTGGAGAAGGGTGACGTGCCCGAAAAGCTGGATGCGCTGGTGGAGGCTGGGCTGTTAAAGCCTGAAGAGCTGCGCTACCCGTGGCGGGAGCAGTACTATTACAGGCGCCTGGCTGCTCGTGAGTTTGTCCTGCTTCCGCCCTTGCAGTAGCTCGCTACGCCTGCCTCCCTTCCCCGGTCAGGGAGTCGACGTTACGTTCAGTCCGGGAAGGTTGAATGGAGGAACGGACCTCATTGAGAAATCCTGCCACGTTGGAAGCTCCCGCTGTCAGCCCCACCTCGGCCAAGGTCGATGTCCGCGATAACGAGACCGCCCTGGCGCTGTGCGGCAACCAGAACGAGAACCTGAAGCTCATCGAGCGGCGCCTGGGGGTGCGCGTAGGGCAGCGCGGCACCGAGCTGCTCCTGTCCGGCCCCGCCGACGCCGTGGCCTTTGCTGTCCGTCTGGTAGAGAACCTCGAGGAGATGATCCGGGCGGGCCGGACCGTGTACCGCGAGGATGTGGAGCAGGCCATCAAGGTGCTGGGCCGGGGCGGCGCGGAGTCGCTCGGCGAAGTCATGCTGGGCCCGGTGCTCAAGAGCTCCGGCAACCGGCAGATCACCCCCAAGAGCATCGCCCAGAAGCGCTACGTGGAGGCCATCCGCGCCCACGACATCGTCTTCGGCATTGGCCCAGCGGGTACGGGAAAGACGTACCTGGCCATGGCCATGGCGGTGGCCTTCCTGCAGGAGCGCAAGGTCAAGCGCATCATCCTCGCGCGGCCCGCGGTGGAGGCGGGTGAGAAGCTCGGCTTCCTGCCAGGAGACCTGGCGGAGAAGGTGAACCCGTACCTCCGGCCGCTCTATGACGCGCTGCATGACATGATGGCGGGCGAGCGCGCCGCGGCGCTGGTGGAGCAGGGCGTCATCGAGGTGGCTCCGCTGGCCTTCATGCGCGGCCGGACGCTCAATGACGCGTTTGTCATCCTCGACGAGGCGCAGAACACCACCGTCGAGCAGATGAAGATGTTCCTCACGCGCCTGGGCTACAACAGCAAGGCCGTCGTCACCGGCGACGTGACGCAGGTGGACCTGCCGG
Organism: Hyalangium sp.; assembly: GCF_045802625.1. Taxonomy (NCBI): domain Bacteria; kingdom Pseudomonadati; phylum Myxococcota; class Myxococcia; order Myxococcales; family Archangiaceae; genus Hyalangium; species Hyalangium sp. The sequence goes on from NZ_JBJMQP010000053.1 coordinate 89,374, forward strand.
TGGGGAAGATGTCCGGCCTGAGCCACGCCCGCTCCATCCTGAAGAACATCGAGGGCATCTGCTTCTCCGAGTTCTCGGAGGTGGATGTGGTACGCCACCCGCTGGTCCAGGAGGTCATCCGGGCCTACGACAAGTTCGAGACGGCGAAGGCCGAGGCGGCCAAGGAGCAGGAGGCCCGCGAGGCGCAGGACCCGGTCGAGCCCGAGACGCCCGAATTAGAAGAGCCCATCGCCACGTGATTTCGCGGGGTTGGCTTTTCCGGCGGCCTACAAGCAGGCGGCCCAGGGCCTGGAAAAGCCCTGGGTCCTTGATACCGCCGTTCGGGCTTGCATAGGGTCGGGGTCCCATGGCCGAACCGGAACCCACCCCCCCCAGGCCGAGCCCGCTGGACGCGCTGATGCGCCGTCTGGGGCTGGGCGACAAAGCCTGGGGCCGCCGCCTGACGCTCGTGGCGCTGCTGCTCGTGGTGTCCGTGGCCGCCGGCTTCGTCATCTCTCCGGGGCTCTACAGCCAGCAGATCCCAGCCCTCACGGCGGAGCACCTGGGCAAGCCTTTCCGGGCCAACTCGCCCGCGGGCTTCAAGGCCGCCCGGGACTACGACATCGTCTACAGCGCGATGACGGAGCAGCGGCGCCAGGAGGCCCGCAACACCGTCCGTCCCGTCTACGACTTGAACCCGGACGTCGTGGATCAGATCCGCGGCGCGGTGAAGCAGGCCTTCGCGCGGATGCGCAAGCGCGTGGCCGCGAAGGCTCCCCCGGAAAAGGCCGCGGGTGGGGAAGGGGAGGCGGAGGTACGCAAGGACGGCAAGGCCGCGGAGGCTCGCAAGGCGAAGAAGCCCGCGCCGCCCCCGACGCCCGAGGAGCTGGAGCGCCAGCGCAAGGAGCGCGAGGCGCTGCAGGGAGACTTCCAGGAGCTGCTCTTCGGCCAGCGGGACACGGCCTTGGAGACGGAGGACTTCCAGGCGCTGCTGGCCAACGGCTTCTCGGAGGAGGCCGAGGCGGCCACGCTGGTGCTGCTGGAGCGGGCGTATGGCTCGGAGCGGGGGCCGCTCTACATCGCCGGCTCGCGTGAGGAGCTGACGCGCGAGGGCCCCCAGGGCATCACCGTCCGGGATGTGCGCCACAGCGGCGAGCAGGTGCTGCCGGGCAACGCGGCGAACGTGATGGACACGCGCGAGGCCTGGGCGGAGATGGATCGGTTCGCCTCCATCCCGGGCAACCTGCTGCCGGATGCTCCGGGCGTGCAGCGCCGGGCGGTGCTGCGGCTGGCCAAGCGGATGGTGCGGCCGGACCTGACCATCAACATCGCCGAGACGAACGCGCGGCGCGTCAAGGCGGGGGATGCGGTGAAGGACGCCGTCATCTCGCTGAAGAAGGGGCAGCGCGTCATTGGTGACGGCGAGCTGGTGAACGACACGCACCTGGTCATCCTCCAGGGGATGCGGGCGCAGACGGACCGGCTGGATCTGCTCCAGCTGCAGGTGGGCGGCACGGGGCTGGTGGCGCTGCTGGTGGCGGCGTGCTTCGTGTTCTGCCGCACGGCCTTCCGGCGGTTCCGGCCCACGCGCAAGGACGGGCTGCTGCTGGCGATGCTGCTGGTGGTGATGCTGGGGCTGTTGCAGCTCTGGGTGTCCATCGCGGACGCGGTGCAGGACCGGTACACGGCGCTGCCCATCGAGGCGCTCTACTACACCTTCCCGGTGGCGGCGGGCGCGATGCTGGTGCGCTTCATCCTCTCGGAGGAGCTGTCGCTCTTCTTCGCCATCGTGCTGGCGAGCCTGGCCGGGGTGATGCTGGGCAACTCGCTGTCGTTCGGCATCTACACGCTGGTGGGCTCGCTGGTGGCGGCCGACCGCATCACCCGGGCGCGTGACCGGGTGGGCATCTTCAAGGCGGGGCTGATCACCGGCGCGGTGAACCTGGTGGACGTGCTGTTCCTGTTCCTGGTGGACGGCAAGGGGCTCACGGGGGACACGGCGTTCACGGCGCTGTTCGCCTTCATGGGCACCACGCTGGCGGTGCCGGTGATGGTGATGGCGCTCACGCCGCTGATCGAGGCGCTGTTCGGCTACGCCTCGGACATCAAGCTGCTGGAGCTGGCCAACCTCAACCACCCGGCGCTCAAGGAGCTCATCGTCCAGGCCCCGGGCACCTACCACCACTCGATCATCATCGGGACGCTGGTGGAGAACGCGGCGGAGGCCATTGGCGCCAACCCGCTGCTGGCGCGCTCGTGCGCCTACTACCACGACATCGGAAAGGGCCGGAACCCGCTCTACTTCGGCGAGAACCAGAAGGGCGAGAACCGGCACGACTCGCTGGCGCCCGCCATGAGCGCCGTCATCATCAAGCGCCACGTGACGGAAGGCCTGGAGATGGCCCGGCAGTACCGGCTGCCCAAGCTGGTGGCGGACGCGATTCCGCAGCACCACGGCACGCGGATGGTGGGCTACTTCTTCCACAAGGCCTCCAAGGAGCAGGAGGGCAAGGAGAACCCCCAGCCCATCGACGAGAGCATCTACCGCTACCCGGGCCCCAAGCCCCAGTTCCGCGAGGCGGCGCTGGTGATGATCGCCGACGCGGTGGAGGCCTCCACGCGCGCCATGCCCGAGCCCACCAAGCCGAAGCTCCAGGCGCAGGTGCAGAAGATGATCAACATCATCTTCTCCGAGGGCCAGCTGGACGAGTGTGACTTGACGCTGAAGGACCTGAACCTGATCGCCGGCTCCTTCCTGCACACGCTCGAGGGCATCTACCACGCGCGGCCCGAGTACCCGGCCGGGGCGCTGGGAGGTGGCCCTAAGGGGACTCCGCTGATGGTGGCGCCCACGTCCAAGCCGGACAGCAAGGCCAAGACGGCCTGAGCCGCCCGCCCGAGGAGTCGAACCGTGAGACTGCGCAAGGGAAAGCTCATCCCCCGCGAGGATGGCAAGCGCATCGAGGAGTTCATTGGCGCGGCCACCACGGGGAGCGCCTCGGTGTCCGTGGCGAGGATGCTGGCGCCGCCGGGCTGGTCCGAGCCCGCGCAGAAGCCCGAGTTCGATGAGGCGGTGCTCGTGCTCCGAGGCGAGCTGACGCTGGTCATCGACGGCAAGCGCGAGCGCATTGGCCCGGGCGAGGTGGGGTGGGTGCCCAAGGGCCGGCGCGTCACCTACCGCAACGACGGGCAGGGCGCGTGTGACTACTGGTCCATCTGCGCGCCGGCGTTCCGGCCCGAGCTGGCGCACATCGAGGAGCTCAAGCAGGAGCCCCAGGCCAACCACGTCACCGTGCAGGTGGCGCATGCCCAGGGAGAGGCGTTCGCGCGGCCCCTCGCCTCGCTGGGGCGCACGTTCCTGGAGCGGCTGGATCTGCACGGCTGCGAGCTGTCGCTCTCGCTGGTGGGAGACCGGGCCATCCGGCGGCTCAACCGCACCTGGCGCAAGAAGGACAAGCCCACGGACGTGCTCAGCTTCCCGGCGGGAGCTCTGCCGCGAGGCACTCCGGGGCCGAGGCAGCTCGGCGACGTGGTCATCTCGCTGGACACGGCCAAGCGGCAGGCGAAGGAGTACGGGCGGACGCTGGAGGCGGAGGTGTCTCGCTACCTGGCGCATGGCCTGCTGCACCTGCTCGGGCACGATCACGAGAAGGCCCACGAGGCCCGGAAGATGGCGGCCCTGGAGGAGAAGCTGCTCGGAGAGGGCGGCATGGTGGCGGACGCGGTCCGGGCGGGGCGTGCTCGGCGGCTCGTCTGACAATCGGCCGAACCTCTTCGTTGTGTCGCGCGGTGTGCGTGATAGGTAGTCAGGCCCCCGCGTGTTGGACGGAACATGCCTCGCTCTGCGCCATTGATTGCCTGCCTGCTCGGCCTGCTGCTCGTCGCGGCTCCGGCCCACGCGGTCTCCCGCCCGCCTTGGGGCACCGGAGAGAGCCATGGCGAGGACCTGGTTATCTCTCTGGTGACGTTCAGCCCCGGGGATGACGTGGCCTCGTGGTGGGGCCATGGCTCGCTGGTGGTGGAGGACCAGCGGCTGGGCTCCGCGCGGCTCTACAACTACGGGATGTTCAGCTTCGATTCGACCATGCTCGCGCGCTACGCCATGGGGCGGCTCGAGTTCTGGGTCGCCGAGGCGAGCCCGTCCGGCACGTACCGGCTCTACCGGGCGATGGACCGGGATGTCCGCATCCAGGAGCTGAACCTCACGCCGGATCAGCGCCTGGAGATTGGCCGCCTGCTCGCGGACAACGTCCTGCCGGAGAACCGGGACTACCTCTACCAGCACTACAGCGACAACTGCGTCACCCGGCTGCGGGACATGATCGACAAGGCCGTGGGCGGACAGCTCAAGCAGGCCGACAGCGCTCCGGCTCGGATGACGCTGCGCGACCACACGCGCCGCTACACCGCGGTCAGCCCGCCGATGAGCGTGCTGCTCGACTTCCTGATGAACGACGAGATCGACCGGCCCATCACCCGCTGGGACGAGGCGTTCCTCCCGGACGAGCTGGAGCGGCAGGTGGCCTCGCTCCAGGTGACGAGGCCGGATGGGCAGAAGGTGCCGCTCGTCGCGAAGCACTGGGACTTCTACAAGTCCAACCGGACGCCTCCCCCGGAGGAGCCGCCGCGCTATGGCCCGTGGATGCTGCTCATGGGGCTGGCCCTGGGCGCCAGCGCGCTCGGGCTGGGGTACTGGGGCCGGCGCGGAGGCCGCCTGCCGCGCGTGCTGCTGGGGCTGGAGCAGGTGGTGCTGGGGCTGGGGCTCGGGTTCCCGGGCACGGCGCTGCTCATCATGTGGCTGTTCACCGATCACACGGTGACGTACCGCAACGAGAACCTGTTCCTGGCCAACCCGCTGACGCTGCTGGTGTTTCCGCTCGGCATCGCGTTCATCTTCGGCTCGAAGCGGGCGCGGGCGTGGCTGCGAGTCATCTGGCTGGGGCTGGCGGGGCTGGGCGTGCTCGGGCTGGTGCTGAAGCTCCTCCCGGTGTTCAACCAGGACAACTGGCGGCTGATCGCGCTCATCCTGCCCATCTCGCTGGGCTTCGCGGGCGCGTTCAACCTGGAGCGGTTGCTGGCGCGGCTGTCAGCCGGGAGCCGCGCTCCGGGTCAGCAGCCCCTTCCTTCTTCCCTGAAAACCTAGCGCGCGGGCTGCGCGCCGACGAGGACACGGACATGGCGAACGATACGATGGAGAAGATCGGTGGACTTCGCGAGCGCCTGCTGGCGCTCCGGGGGCATCTTTGACCTCGACCGCAAGAGGTCTCGCATCGAGCTGATCGAGCGTGACTCCACGCTCCCCAACTTCTGGGACGACAACACCAAGGCGCAGGCGCTGCTGAAGGAGAAGTCCACGCTCGAGGCGAGCGTGGGCGCCTTCGACAAGACGCTGCGCGGGCTGGACGACGCGCAGACGCTGCTGGAACTGGCCAAGGAGATGAACGACGAGGCCAGCGCCCACGAGGCGGAGGGCACGCTGCCGTCGCTGGAGGCGGAGGTGGCCAAGCTGGAGCTGGCGCGGATGCTCTCGGGCGAGAACGACCGTAACCACTGCTTCATGGACATCAACGCGGGCGCGGGCGGCACGGACAGCATGGACTGGGCGGCCATGCTGATGCGCATGTACACGCGCTTCTGCGAGAAGCGCGGCTGGGAAGTCGAGATCACCGACATGGTCGCGGGCGAGGAGGCGGGCTACAAGAACATCTCGCTGCACATCCGCGGCGAGTACGCCTACGGCTACCTCAAGGCCGAGGTGGGAGTGCACCGGCTGGTGCGCATCAGCCCCTTCGACGCGAACGCACGGCGGCAGACGGCGTTTGCCTCGGTGGACGTGCACCCGGAGGTGGACGACTCGATCAAGATCGACATCCCCGAGAAGGACTACGAGCTGAAGTTCATCCGAGGCGGCGGCGCGGGCGGCCAGAAGGTGAACAAGACCTCGTCCACGGCGCAGCTGCGCCACCTGCCCACGGGCATTCTCATCACGTGCCAGACCGAACGCTCGCAGTCGGCCAACAAGGACATGGCGTTCAAGATCCTGCGCGGGCGCCTGTACGAGCTGGAGCTCAAGAGGCGCGAGGTCGAGCGCGACGCGGCGGAGGCGCAGAAGAAGGACATCTCCTTCGGCTCGCAGATCCGCAGCTACGTGCTGGCCCCCTACCGGATGGTGAAGGACCTGCGCACCGGCGTGGAGACGGGCAACGTGGACGCGGTGCTGGACGGCGAGCTGGATGAGTTCATCACCTCCCAGCTCCTGGGGGTGAAGAACCCCAACCGCAGCGCCTCGGTGGACTGAGCGGAGTCATAGAGAGGGGAAGCATGGCTCGGGCACTCATCGTGCTGGCGGTGCTGTTCGCGGTGGTTGCTCGAGCCCAGGAGGAGAATGACTCCTGGTGCGAGGTGATGAAGGGCGATGACGGCAAGCCCTACGTCATCGCGGACGGGGAAGGGCAGAAGAAGTGCTCGGCGCGGCTGTGCGTGGGCACCTACTGGCACAACATGGGGTTTGACCACGGCGCCACCTGCCTCTACGCGGCGGACACCGCGGGCACTCCGACCGACAGCAAGACCCTGGCCGTGGACTTCAACGGGAGAGTCGCGTTCCGTCTGCTCCCCGATGACACCATCGAGCTCGTCATGGGCTCCAGCGATGGGGCGAGCCAACGGCACTACCGGGTGGATGAGCACGGCAAGCTGGTCCTGCTGAAAGCGCCGGCTCCTCCTCGGAAGGCGGCCGCCGCACGGCCTGTGCCCAACGAGGACGGGCACTGCTCCATGCTGAGGGACCAGCCGATCGAGTGCACGGGAACCGCACCGGCCGAGAGCGTGCGGCAAGCCGCCGCGAAGGCGTGCCAGAAGCCGCCTGAGCAAGAGGTGTTCGGCGTGTGCTCGAAGGCTGGGTGCATGGGGATCGTGCGCGCGGACGAGCGGGACGAACCGCCGTGCATCACCTGGACGGGCAAGGGCCGTGCGCCCCAGGTTCTCCCCTTCGTGGACGGGGAGCCCGTCAGCGTCTCGCTCATGGGAACCGAGCTCTGCATGACGGGCTCGGGGGGCTGTCCGACTGGCTGTGACAACACCGCTTGCGCCGATGTCTCAGGTCCCCAGCCGCGGTGGCAAGTGGGGATGCCACCGCCCGCCGTGCACGGGAAGGGGATCTATGAGGTGCTCAAGTTCAGCGGAGCGCCTCCCCAGCTCAACGGTAAGGCGGACGAACCCGAGTGGAGCAAGGGCGCCACCCTCTGGATGAACACCCTGCTGGAGGTGCGGGAGGGACTCAACGACTGGCGTGGCCCCGAGGATGCGTCCGCCGAGTGGATCTTCCGGTGGACCGAGGGGGCGCTGCTCGTTCTCGTCCGGATTCATGATGATCACGTGATGGCCGGAGACACCTTGGCCTCGAACGACGCGCTGGGCCTGGGGCCCGCGGTGCTCACCCTCGCGCCGAAGGGGAAGGTCCAGGTCTCGGGGGTGCCTCATGCCACCTGTGCCTGGGCCGAGGCCCCGGGCGGCTACCGGATGGAGTGTTCGATTCCGTGGACGGACCTTCAGCTCGCGGCGCCCACGGCCCGCTGGAATGATCTGGAGCTGAAGCTCATGGACTGGGATGGCGGCAGCGCGCCGCTCAAGCGCCTCGAAGGGACACTCCAAGGGCGTGCGTGGAAGGCGTACCCCCCACCCTGGGATGAGGCCCTGAAGTTCATGGAGACTCCCTGGTGACAGGGCGGGAACCTCCGGGCCGGGCTGGTGTCCAAGGGGACGCGGGGCAGCCGGAGCCGGTGTAGTAGGCTCGGAGGGGTGCCCTGGGAGCCGGGCCGCGGGAGGTACGGGTGTCTTCGGGCGAAGTGCTCGACATCGCACAGCAGACAGTGGCGGCCGGGGCTCCGGAAGTGAGCGAGCGCGTGCTGCTGTCCCGGCTGCGCCGCGGAGAGCCCGAGGCCTTCGAGGTGCTCGTGCGCGAGCACCAGGACCGCATCTTCGACTTCTGCGTCCGGATGGTGGGCGACCGCGAGGAGGCGAACGATCTCGTCCAGGAGATCTTCGTCAGCGTCCACCAGAACGTGGGCAAGTTCCGCGAGGACTCCAAGCTATCCACGTGGATCTTCCGCATCAGCAAGAACCAGTGCATCAACCGCCTCAAGTACCTGAAACGCCGAGGCCGTGGCCGTTCGGACGAGTACGAGGAAGTGGGGGAAGGTGCGCTCTCTGCCGCCATGGGGGCCCCGCCGACGCCGGATGCGGCGTTGGAGTCTGCACGGGAGCGGGCGCGGGTGCAGTGGGCGATCTCCCAGCTCGAGCCGGACGCGCGCATGTTGGTGGCGCTGCGAGACATTGAAGGGCTGAGCTACGACGAGATCATGGAGATTACGGAGCTGCCGGAGGGGACGGTGAAGAGCCGGCTGCACCGGGCGCGGGAGAAGCTGGCGGATTTGCTGGGGCGGCTTGAGGAATGAGTGGGATTCAGCGGAGACTGATGGACGTGGAACCGCAACTGAACCACCGGGAAGCGAAGGCCCTGTTCTTCGCGCTGGCCGACGAGGAGCTGCCGGAGCCGCAGGCTCAGGCGGTGCGCTCGCACCTGGACGGCTGCGAGGAGTGCCGGGCCGGGTGGGATCTCTACGCGAAGACGGTGCAGCGGGTGCGCAAGGTGGAGCGGGAGAAGGCTCCGCCGGTGATGGCCTCGCTGGTGATGAACCGGGTGAAGCGAGAGCGGCGGTTTGGCGGCCTGCGCAAGCTGCACCTGGCGCACACGTACCACCGCTTCCCGGTGGAGATCCTCATCCCGCTGCTGCTGGCAGCGGCGGTGGCGGCGTTCCTGGTGATGTCCGCGTCGTGAGCTGGGGCTGAGGGCCTCAGCGGCGCCGTGGCTCGAACACAGAGTGTTTGCTGGCAGTTCTCCCCAGCAACGGTGGCACAGGCCGAGACGGCGTCATCGAACCGGATGCACTGCTGGCCCGAGGGGCATGTTCCTTCCTTGCAGTTCGGGAGGCATAGCGGGCCGTTGAGACTGTCCGCACAGAAGGAGCCTCGAGGACAACTCGACATGACGAGCACGAGCGGCAGTGGAAGAAGCACACCCGCAGAATGATGGTATCACCGGGAAGCCCGCCCTCTCGGGTAGGTTGGGGCACCCCCTACGACACCGGCAGGACACGAGCCAACAGGATGCGTTGCGTCCCGGGGTGGGCTTGGCTACGGTGCCGCGCCCTTGGAAGGGCGCGTCATGGCTGAGACCGAAAACAAGAGCGAGAAGGCGGCTGAGGCGGACCTCGGGTCCAAAGAGCAGGAGATCTACCAGCAGCGCCTGGACAAGGCGGGCAAGTGGCGCGAGGCGGGCTTCAACCCGTACGGCAACGGCTACCGCCCCGAGCACCAGGCCGCCGAGATCCATGCCAGGCACGGCTCCCAGTCCGCCGAGGAGCTCGAGAAGGCCCCCGCCACGTACACCGTGGCCGGTCGCATCATCGCCATGCGCACCTTCGGCAAGGCCGCCTTCATCAAGCTCCGGGATCGCTCCGGCGAGATCCAGGTCCACATGAAGAAGGATGCGCTCGGAGACTCCTACGAGGCCTTCAAGCTGTGCGACGTGGGCGACTTCCTCGGCGCCACCGGCCCCGTGTTCCGCACCAAGACAGGCGAGCTGTCCCTGTCCGCCACGAAGTTCATCCCGCTCACCAAGTCCCTGCGCCCCCTGCCCGAGAAGTGGCACGGCCTCACGGACGTGGAGATCCGCTACCGCCAGCGCTACCTGGATCTGGTCTCCAACCCCGAGGTGAAGCAGACCTTCCTCAAGCGCAACAAGCTGGTGCGCTTCATCCGCGAGTTCCTCGACGCCCGCGACTTCATCGAGGTGGAGACCCCGATGATGCACCCGCTGGTCTCCGGCGCGGCGGCGCGGCCCTTCAAGACGCACCACAACGCGCTCGACATCGATCTGTACATGCGCATCGCCCCGGAGCTGTACCTCAAGCGCCTGGTGGTGGGCGGCATTGAGCGCGTCTACGAGATCAACCGCAACTTCCGCAACGAGGGCATCAGCACCCGGCACAACCCCGAGTTCACGATGCTCGAGTTCTATCAGGCGTATGCCACGTACGAGGACCTGATGGATCTCTCCGAGCAGATGATCTCCGAGGCCGCCCAGGCCGTCACCGGCAACACCAAGGTCGCCTACCAGGGGCACACGCTGGACTTCGGCAAGGGCTGGAAGCGCATCCCCATGACGGAGGCCATCCGCGAGGCGGTGGGCGGCGCGCTGTCCGACAAGGACATGTCCGACCCGGACAAGCTGCGCCACGAGCTGCTGAAGACCACCCACGCCGAGTCCGAGCGCCGCGCCATCGAGACCATGAACCACGGCGAGCTGGTGGGCGCCCTCTTCGAGCACCACGTCGAGAGCACCCTCATCCACCCGACGTTCATCACCCATTTCCCTACCTCGGTGAGCCCGTTGGCGCGGCGCAACGACCAGAACCCGGAAATCACGGACCGGTTCGAGCTGTTCGTCGCCGGCCGGGAGATCGCCAACGCCTTCTCCGAGCTGAACGATCCGATCGATCAGAAGGGCCGTTTCCTGAACCAGCTCGAGGCCAAGCAGCGCGGCCAGCAGGAGACGATGGACTACGACGAGGACTACATCCGCGCGCTCGAGCACGGCATGCCGCCCACGGCCGGTGAGGGCATCGGGATTGATCGGCTCGCGATGTTGTTCACGGATGCACCGTCCATCCGGGACGTCATCCTCTTCCCGCTCCTCAAGCCGCAGGCCAGGTAGCCAAGGGTCCTCGTGCAAAGCGCCGAACGACAGACCGTCTATCGCTGGGGTTACGTCTGGAGCGGCGTGCTCATCGCCGCCGTGGGCTTCGTGCTCCTGGGGATCGCCATCTCGCGCTCCCAGGCGTGGGCCGAGGTCGCCAGCGGGCTCGGCCTGACCGTGATGGGGTGGGGCAGCCTGCTGCAGACCCTCAACGCCCTGTCGCTCACTCCGGCGCAGCTCGCGCTCAAGGAGCCGCTGGTCATCAACGGCACGCAGTTCCTGGTGGCGGGCGTGCTCGCCTGGCTGGCCGGCTGGGGGCTCCTGGCGGCGGGCATCCAGCGGGCCCCGGCTCCCACCGAGGGTGCCAGCCCCGCGGCGGGGGCCCCGCTGTACCCCCGGCTCGCGGGCTACCGGGACTTCTACTGGAGCACGCTCGGCGCCTACGGCGGCGGCATCCTGCTGGCCGAGATCGTCCTCATCCTGCTGCAGACGCTGCTGTCCAGCGGCCTGGCGGAGAGCGGAGACGGGGGCAGCTCCGGCTCGGGGTTCCAGCTCGCGCCCCCGTGGGCCTTTGCCGTGGCGCTCATCGTGGCCTGCGGTGTGGCCTTCGTCTCGGGCTCCATCGGCGCGGCGCGCGCCCGGCGGCTGGCCATGCCCGAGGCCACCATCGGCGTCTTCTACCTGGGCCTGCCCATCCCCATCGTGCTCACGCTGATGGAGCGGGTGAACTCGCTCCAGCTCGCGTTCGGCCACCGGCTGCGCGAGGTGACGTACGTGGCGGGCCTGCTGGGCCGGCCGGAGCTGGCGTACTGGCTCGTGTTCGGCCTGCTGGTGCTCATGCTGGTGCTGGGCATCAACTCCGGCTTCATCGCCGCGGGCAGCGGGCGGCTGGATCTGCGCTCGGGCTTCGAGCTGTTCGTCGCTCGCCGGCACGTGGCGGTGTTCCGCCCGTCGCTGCTGCTGGGCACCATGGCCGTGCTGCTGCTGGGCATCATCCCGCCGCTCATCATCTACGGCATCATCCGGGCCGTGGAGGCGGCGGTGGAGCGCACCCGCATCCGCGAGCTGGGCATGGCCGATCCGCTCGCGGCGGCCCAGGCGCTCAACAAGCTCAAGCTGCGCCAGCAGTCGCCCACCATGATGATGACGGCGCTGTCGGTGGGCGGCGTGGGCGTGGGCGTGATGGCGCTCATCGTCGTGCTCTCGGTGATGAGCGGCTTCGAGATCGATCTGCAGCAGAAGATCCTCGGCACCTACGCGCACGCGGTGGTGAGCAAGTACGCGGGCGATCTGCCCGAGTATCCCAAGCTCATGGAGCAGATCACCAAGGTGCGCGGCGTCATCGGCCAGTCCCCGTTCATCGTCAACCAGGTGATGATCGCCTCCGAGGGCAACGTGGACGGCGTCGTCATCAAGGGCATCGACCCGAAGACGGTGGGCGAGGTGACGGAGCTGCCCTCGTACATGCTGCCGGGCGGCTCGCTGGACTACCTGACGCAGCCGGAGCTCATCCTGCCCAAGCGCGGCCCAGGCAGTCCGGGCTCGCCCATGCTGGACGACAAGCCCGCGGGCGGCGAGCCGCCTCCGGCCAACGATGAGAAGGATGAGGGCAAGGGCGACAAGGGCGCGGACGAGGAAGAGGTCGATCCCATCATCGGCAAGGCGACCAAGCCGGCCAAGGAGCAGGTGCTGCCGGGCATCATCCTCGGGCGCGAGCTGGCGGCCTCCCTGCGCGTGGTGGTGGGAGACCGGGTGAACGTCGTCTCGCCGCTGGGCACCGAGCTGGGGCCCACCGGGCCCGTGCCGAAGAACCGCGCCTTCCGTGTGGCGGGCGTCTTCTACTCGGGCATGTACGAGTACGACTCCAAGTTCGTCTACATCTCGCTCCAGGAGGCCGAGAAGTTCTTCGATGTGAAGGGCGCCACCGGCATCGAGCTGAAGGTGGCGGACATCGACGACGCGCGGCGCATCGCCGCCGACGTGGTGCGCAGGCTCGGGGGCTACCCGTACCGGGCTCGCGACTGGAGCGAGATGAACAAGAACCTCTTCTCCGCGCTGCGCCTGGAGAAGCTGGTGATGGGCATCATCCTCTCCATCATCATCGTCGTGGCCGCGGGCCTGATCGTCGCCACCGTCATCATGCTGGTGCTGGAGAAGCGCAAGGAGATCTCCGTGCTCAAGGCGCTGGGCGTCTCGGACGCGGGCATCGTGAAGATCTTCCTCGCCGAGGGCCTGCAGATCGGCGTGGCTGGCGGCCTGCTGGGCCTGTTGTCCGGCCTGGCCTGGTGCATCTTCATCGAGAAGGTGGGCATCAAGTTGGATCCGGAGGTCTATTACATCCCCTCGCTCCCGGTGAAGATCGAGCCGGTGCAGACCATCCTGGCCGTGGTCATCGCGGTGCTCGTCACCTACCTGGCCTCCATCTACCCGGCGCTCAAGGCCAGTAGCGTGGAGCCGGTCGAAGGCCTCAAGGCGGAGTAGGCGATGCCATTCCTCTCCATCCGCAACGTCTTCAAGAGCTACTTCCTGCACGGCAAGCGCATTGACGTGCTGCGCGGCGTCTCGCTCGACATCGAGCGCGGCGAGCTGGTGAGCCTCGTCGGCCCCTCCGGCGCCGGCAAGAGCACCTTCCTCCACGTGATTGGCACACTGGACGCGCCCGCCGCCGGCGAGGTGCTCTGCGACGGGCGCTCTGTCTTCTCCATGAACGACGCGGAGATCGCCGAGTTCCGCAACCGCACCATCGGCTTCGTCTTCCAGAGCCACTACCTGCTGCCGGAGTTCACCGCGCTGGAGAACGTGGCCATGCCGGCGCTCGTCCAGCGCGCGGACCGCGCGAAGACGTACGCCCAGGCCCGCGAGCTGCTGGAGCGGGTGGGGCTGGGGAGCCGCGTGGAGCACAAGCCTGGCGAGCTGTCGGGCGGCGAAGCGCAGCGTGTGGCCCTGGCGCGCGCCCTGGTCCTCCAGCCCGCCATCCTGCTGGCCGACGAGCCAACCGGTAACCTGGACCCGGCCACCGGCGAGGGCATCCACCAGCTCCTGAGAGACGTGAACCGGGACCTGGGCATCACCGCCGTGGTGGTCACCCACAATGAGACGCTTGCCCGCTCCATGCCACGCCGGCTGCGCCTTGCAGGCGGGCAGGTAACGGACGCTTGAAATACTCCCCGCGCTTTTGGATTGAGGGACGCCGAACCTATCCCGTAGATTGCCCCGCCCTTTACAGGCCGACTGCCCCTTGAGGTCTCCCGTTCTGTCGCACAAGACTCTCCTGCCGCTGCTTGCGATGACGCTGTGGGCGCTCGTGCCTGGCCGTGCGCTCGCGCAGGCTCAGACGGGTGCGCCCGCAGCGCCTCCCGCGACGGGCGCCCAGGCCCCTGCCGCCGCCACTCCTCCCGCGGATGCTCCTGTCGAAGAGGAGCTGCCCTCGGGGCAGGAGCAGAGCGAGCGCGTCGTCGAGGTTCGTGTCGAGGGCAACCACCGCGTGGAGGCCGAGGCCGTCCGTCGCGCGCTCGTCACCAAGCAGGGCGCCCTCTTCGATCCCACCCGCACCGCCGAGGACCTCCGGGCCATCTGGACCCTGGGGTACTTCACGGATGTTCAGATCCTGGTGCAGCGCCTGCCCAAGGGCCTCGCCTACGTCATCCGCGTCCAGGAGCGCCCCTCCGTCCGCTCCGTGAAGCTGCTGGGCAACGAGGAGCTGAGCCAGGACGACCTGAAGGAGCAGATCGAGGTCAAGGCCGCCACCATCCTGGACATGGACGCCGTGCGCTCCACGGTGAAGAAGATCCAGGAGAAGTACGTGGAGAAGGGCTACTTCCTGGCGGAGGTCACCCACAAGCTCCAGCCCGTCGACAACGGCGCCAACGTGGACGTGGTGTTCGTCATCAACGAGCACGCCAAGGTGATGGTGAAGGAGATCACCTTCATTGGCGCCCAGAAGGTGAGCGTCGAGGAGCTCAAGGGCGTGATGGTGACCAAGGAGGGAGGCTACTTCTCCTTCCTCACCGGCGAGGGCACCTACCGCGAGGAGGCCTTCCAGAGAGATCTGGCCGTCATCCAGGCCACCTACTACGACCACGGCTTCATCAACGTCCGCATCGACAAGCCGTCGATCTCCCTGTCGGCGGACAAGCGCTACATCTTCATCACCCTCAAGGTGACCGAGGGCGAGCCGTACGACATCGGCAAGCTGGACTTCGCGGGCGACCTCATCGTCCCCAAGGAGAAGCTGTCGGCGAAGATGACCAGCACGCCGCACGAGCGCTTCAACCGCTCCAAGCTCTCCGCGGACATCCTGGCGCTCACGGACGTCTACTACGACGAGGGCTACGCGTACGCGAACATCAACCCCGTCACCGCGGTGAACGCGGACAGCAAGACGGTGGACCTGACCTTCGACGTGCAGAAGGGCCCGCAGGTCACCATCGAGCGCATCGATCTCATCGGCAACAGCAAGACGCGCGACCGGGTCATCCGGCGCGAGCTGCGCGTGTACGAGGGCGAGCTCTACAACGGCACGGGCGTGCGCAAGAGCAAGGAGCGCGTCACCGCGCTGGGCTTCTTCGAGACGGTGGACATCACCCAGAAGCCGGGCAGCGCGGACGACAAGATCGTCCTCCAGGTGGAGGTGAAGGAGAAGGCCACGGGCACCTTCCAGATCGGCCTGGGCTTCTCCAACGTGGAGAACTTCATCTTCACGGCCCAGGTGTCCCAGAACAACTTCCTGGGGTGGGGGCAGAGCGTCTCGGCCTCGGCACAGATCTCCGGGCTGAAGTCGCTGATCCAGCTCTCGTACTACGATCCCTACTTCCTGGACACCCAGTACCTGCTGTCCGCGGACTTCTACCGGGTGGACGCGGACTATGACGGCTTCATCCGCCGCTCCACGGGCGGCAGCGTGTCGCTGGGCTACCAGTTCGTGGACGACGTGCTGGGCACCGTGGGCTACACGCGCGAGTACGTGAACGTGGAGGCGGGCCAGGCGCTGGGCTCGGTGCTGCTGGCCAACCAGTTCCTCAGCGGCGTCACCAGCGCCCTGCGCCTGTCGCTGTCCTTCGATCGCCGCGACAACCGCCTGTTCCCCTCGCGAGGCTTCATCCACTACGGCTCGGTGGAGTTCGCCCCCAGCGTCCTGGGCGGCACCTTCCTCTTCACCCGCTACACGGCCTACTCGCGCCTCTACTTCCCCATGCCGCTGGGCATGGTGTTCAAGACGAACGCCACGGTGGGCCTCATCCAGCAGCTGGATCCGCAAAAACCGCTGCCCATCTCCGAGCTCTACTACCTGGGCGGCATCAACACCGTGCGCGGCTACCTGCTGCGCAGCATCAGCCCCTCGCTGACGGTGCCACGCTCGAGCTCGCCGGATGCCACCGTCACCGAGTTCCGCACCGGCGGCAACAAGCAGCTCGTCCTCAACCTGGAGCTGGAGTTCCCCGTCTTCGAGAAGGCCGGCATCCGCGGCGTGCTCTTCTATGACGCCGGTAACGCCTACGCCTCCAACGAGAGCTTCTTCCAGGACCGGCAGGACAAGGTGCCGCTCGGCCTCTTCCACTCCGTGGGCTTCGGGTTCCGCTGGTTCTCGCCGGTGGGCCCCCTGCGCTTCGAGTGGGGCTTCCCGCTCACCAAGCGTCCGGAAGACGAGCCCTATCTGTTCGAGTTCACCATCGGCAACTTCTTCTGATTTCTGATAAGGCGTCCCACCCGGTGCTCCGGGCACCTCCCCCGTGGGAGGCGCGTTGAAGAACCGTCGCAGAGGGACGTCGGAGCCAGCAACACCCCCTAGGAGCCTTTGACATGTCGCTTCGAAGCACCCTCGCGGCCGTGGCCGCCGCCCTGACGCTTGCCCTCCCGATCGCTGCCTCCGCGCAGCAGAACCTGAAGCTGGGCTACGTGGACTACCAGAAGGTCCTCCTGGAGGTAGAGGACGGCAAGGCCGCCAAGTCCCGCCTCCAGAAGTGGCTCGACGATCGCCAGAAGGAGATCGACAAGGAGCAGGAGGCGCTGCGCAAGGAGAAGGAGCTCCTGGACAAGCAGGCCAGCGCGATGAGCGAGGAGACGCGCATGCAGAAGGCCTCGGAGCTCCAGAAGAAGGTCATTGATCTGACCCAGAAGTGGGACCGCTACCGCGCCGAGGCCGCCAACCGCGAGCGCCAGGAGATGGAGCCCATCATCGGCAAGATCGATCAGGTCATCGAGGGCATCGCCAAGCGGGAAGGGTACACCTTCGTCTTCGAGAAGCGGGACTCGGGCCTGGTCTACGCGCAGAACCAGTACGATCTCACCAGCGAGGTCATGCTGAACTACAACTCCCTGTCCAAGGGCTCGGCGAAGGACGCCCCGGTGGCGAAGGATGCTCCGGTGGCGAAGGACGCCCCCAAGAAGTAGGGCGCTGACCGCCGTGAACCGCGCGTCCACGCCGCGCCGGCTCGGAGAGCTCGCCGCCCACGTGGGAGGCGAGCTGCTCGGGGACGCCGGCCAGCTCATTCAGGGTCTCAACGGGCTCGCCGAGGCGGGTCCCGGGGACGTGTCCTTCTACGGCAACACGAAGTACCGCCGGCAGTACGAGACCACCCGGGCCTCCGCCGTGCTGGTGGGCTCGGACGCGCCGCCGCGAGACGGGGTGGCGCTCATCCGGGTGCCCAACCCGCACCTGGCCTTCGCCCGGCTGCTGTCGCTCTTCCACGCGCCACCTCGGCCCGTGGCGGGAGTGAGCCCCCAGGCGCACGTCCACCCGGAGGCGCGGGTGCACCCCGAGGCCACGGTGATGGCGGGCGCCACGGTGGAGCAGGGGGCCAGCGTGGGGGCCCGCTCGGTGCTCTACCCGGGCGCGTACGTGGGCGAGGCGGCCAGCGTCGGCGAGGACTGCCTGCTGTACCCCAACGCCACCGTGCGCGAGCGCTGCCAGGTGGGCTCGCGCGTCGTCCTCCACGCCTCGTGCGTGGTGGGCGCGGACGGCTTCGGCTTCGCCTTCGACGCCGAGGGGGACAATGGCCCCCAGCACTACAAGATCCCCCAGACGGGCATTGTCCGGATCGAGGATGATGTGGAGGTGGGCGCCTGCACCTGCATCGATCGGGCGACGCTGGGCGAGACGGTGATCGGGCGCGGGACGAAGATCGACAACCTGGTGCAGATCGCCCACAACGTGAAGGTGGGTCCGCTGACGCTCATCTGCGCGCAGGCGGGCGTGTCCGGCTCGGCGGAGCTGGGCACGGGCGTGGTGTTGGCGGGGCAGGTGGGCGTGGTGGGCCACATCCGGGTGGGAGATCTCGCCAAGGTGGGCGCCCAGTCCGGGGTGGCGCACGACGTGGAGGATGGGCAGATCGTCTCCGGCAGCCCGGCCGTGCCGCACAAGGAGTGGCTGCGGGCCTCGGCGGCGATGGGCCAGCTGGGAGATCTGCTCAAGGAAGTACGCGCCCTGCGCCGCAGGGTGGAGAGCCTCGAGAAGGAGAAGGGCGGATGATGGACATCGGAGAGATCCAGCGGCTACTGCCCCACCGCTACCCGTTCCTGCTGGTGGACAAGGTGGTGGAGATCGTCCCTGGCCAGAAGCTGACGGCCTACAAGAACGTCACCATCAACGAGCCCTTCTTCAACGGCCACTTCCCCGGGCACCCGGTGATGCCGGGAGTGCTCATCCTGGAGGCGCTGGCGCAGGCCTCGGCCATCCTCGCGTACAAGAGCGAGAACATGGATCCAGAGCGCAAGGTCACCTACCTGATGGGGGTGGACAACGCGAAGTTCCGCAAGCCGGTGCTCCCCGGGGACAGGCTGCAGCTGGGCATCGAGGTGATCCGCCACAAGGGGGTCATCTGGAAGACGAAGGGCACGGCCACGGTGGATGGCGTGAAGGTGGCCGAGGGCGAGTTCCTGGCCACGGTGGTGGACAAGGACGCGAAGTCCGCCGAGGAGCCGGCGCCCTGAGCGGGCGGGACGGAAGGAGAGAAGGCATGGCTCAGGTTCACCCCACGGCGGTGGTCCATCCGGACGCGCAGCTCCACGACACAGTGGAGGTGGGTCCGTTCTCAGTGATCGGTCCGAAGGTGAGGATTGGCGCCGGTACGCGCGTGGGACCCCACGTGGTCATCGAGGGCCGGACGACGCTGGGCGCGCGCAACCGCGTGTTCCAGTTCTCCTCGCTCGGGGCCGCGCCGCAGGATTTGAAGTACGCGGGCGAGGACACGGAGCTGGTGATCGGCGACGAGAACCAGATCCGCGAGTTCACCACGCTGCACATCGGCACGGCGGGAGGCGGAGGCGTCACCCGGGTGGGTAACCGCAACCTCTTCATGGCCAGCAGCCACGTGGCCCATGACTGCGTGGTGGGCAATGGCTGCATTCTGGCCAACAGCGCCGCGCTGGGCGGGCACGTGGTGGTGGAGGATCACGTCATCTTCTCGGGGCTGACGGCGGTCCACCAGTTCACCCGGGTTGGCAAGCACGCCTTCGTGGCGGGCGGGGCCATGGTGGTGATGGATGTGCCTCCGTACTGCATGGCCCAGGGCGACCGGGCGGAGCTGGTGGGGCTGAACACGGTGGGCCTGGAGCGCCACGGCTTCACCGAGGCGCAGATCGGCCGCATCAAGGAGGCCTACAAGATCCTCTTCCGCTCCAAGCTGCAGATCGCCGAGGCGCTGGCGCGGCTGAAGGCGGAGTTCGGCGGCCAGCCGGAGATCGACCACCTGGTCGAGTTCATCAGCCAGAGCAAGCGCGGGCTGACGCGCTAGGCTGGAGCGGTGGAGCGGATCGGCCTCATCGCGGGCAACGGCCAGTTGCCCTTCCTCTTCGCCCGCGAGGCGCGTGCCCGGGGGCTGGAGGTGATCGTCGCGGCGCACCGGGGCGAGACGGATCCGGCGTTGGAGGCGGAGGTGACGGCCTTCACGTGGGTGCGGCTCGGGCAGGTGGACCGGATTGTCCGCACCTTCCAGAAGGCTGGGGTGGCTCGCGCGGCGATGGCGGGCGGCATCGGCCGGGTGAAGGCGCTGACGGAGGCGCGGCCGGACCTGGGCGCGGTGAAGATCATCTCCCGGCTGCGCAGCTTCCGGGATGACACGCTGCTGCGAGCCATCGCGGACTACTTCGAGGCCCAAGGCGTCACCATCGTGGCGCCGACGGACTACCTGTCCCAGGTGCTCTGCCCCGTGGGGCACCTGGCGGGGCCGCGGCTGCACCCGGCGCAGGAGAAGGACGTGGCGCTGGGGGTGGAGGTGGCGGCGCTGCTGGGCAAGGCGGACGTGGGGCAGACGGTGGTGGTGCGCAACGGCCACGTGCTGGCGCTGGAGGCGGTGGAGGGCACGGACGAGACCATCCGCCGGGGCGGCAAGCTGGGAGGCAAGGGAGCGGTCGTGGTGAAGCGCTGCAAGCCCGGCCAGGATCTGCGCTTCGATTTGCCGGCGGCGGGGCCGCGCACGCTGGACGTGATGCGAGAGGTGGGAGCGAGCGTGCTGGCGCTGGAGGCTGGGCGCACGGTGTTGCTGGACGCGCCTCAACTCTTCAAGGCCGCGGAGTCCGAGGGCATCACCGTGGTCGGAGTCTCCTGAGCGCCATCGCCTCGCAGGCCCATTCCCTGAATGCACGCGTCGTCCTAGCCTCCCTGTGCTGGGAATCTCTCGCGCGAGGGCTCTGTTGGCCTTCGCCCGGCATGCCGAGGTCGCCGCTTCCATGACTGCTCGCCTCCTCCTGCTCTGCCTTGCCCTCGCCTCCACGCCTGCCCTGGCGGGAGATGCCATTCAAGTCTCGCTCGAGGGCCGCAAGGCCCTGGGCCAGGGCACTCCCGCGCTCGAGGTCCACATCCTGGAGCCCATCATTGGCTTCGAGGTGAAGCTGAAGCGCTCGGATGGGAAGGCCGTGGAGTTCAAGGGCGGCGGCAAGCCCGGCACCACCGACACCTTCGAGCTGGAGCAACCCGAGGGCCACTTCCACTACGACGGCGAGCTGACCGTGCGCTTCAAGGGCGCGGACCCGGGCACGATGCCGCTGTCCTTCGACACGGAGCTGCTCGGGCCGCTCAAGCTCACCGTGACGAAGGAGGACCTGGACCTGGCGGCGCAGACGCTGCGCTTCAAGCTGTCCCGGCCCGCCGCGCACGCGAAGGTGGAGGTGCTCATGGACACCGGCCGGCACGCGCTCGACGGAGACGTGAAGTTCCAGGGCGAGCCCGCGGGGACGCCGCTGGAGGTGAAGTGGGCCAAGCTCGACGGCAAGGTGATGAAGATCTCCCTCCGGGCCTATGACACCTCGGACTTCTACACGAGCGTGGACCTCTTCCCGTGGCAGCTCGACATCCCCCACGAGGAAGTGAACTTCCCCACGGGCAGCGCGGAGATCCCCACAGCCGAGCGGGCCAAGCTGGATCACAGCCTCGAGCAGCTCGAACAGTCAGTGGCGCGCTACGAGCGGATCACCGCGGTGCGCCTCTACATCCTGGGCCACACGGACACGGTGGGAGGCACGGACGCCAACCGTGAGCTGTCGCTCCAGCGGGCCCGCAGCATCGCCGCGTACTTCCGCAAGCACGGCGCGCGGCTGCCCATCTTCTACGAGGGCTTTGGCGAACAGGCGCCCCACAAGGTGACGCCGGACGAGACCGCCGAGCCCGCCAACCGCCGCGCCGAGTACATCATCTCCGTGGAGGATCCGGTGCTCACCAACGCCCCCTTCACTCCGCAGTGGAGAAAGCTCTGATGCCTTCTTGGAGGAACCGACGCATGAACCGCCTTGCTCTCGCTACCACCCTCGGCCTGGGGCTCGTGGGCTGTGCGCACTCCCTGCCCTCCGCGCAGAGCATCCAGCAAGAGGATGCCAAGTGCGCGCTGGTCCGGACGCTCCTGAACGAGCCCGTGCCCGCGCAGCACCTCTCCGAGTTCACCACCGAGGGGCGGAAGCTGCCGGTCCCCGTGGCGGTCTTCGTGCGCAAGCCGGAGCAGGGTGTGCTCGAGCGCTTCTTCGTGGCGGACTCGCCCGACTGTGGGGATCCCCAGTTCCAGGTGGTGCGGCAGCTCGGGCGCCAGGGGCTGGTTGTCTACCTGCAGGAGACGCAGGACGGCTACACGTACGACACGCGGCGCGCGGGCCCGGAGGAGCTCTCGATGGGCGGCACGCCCCAGGGCAAGGTCCGGCGCAAGGTCGAGGGCGGCTGGGCCATCGCCAGCGACTGAGCCCACGAGCCGGGCTCAGAGCCCGAGCAGATCCTTGGCTCCGTCCGCCATGAACTGCACGGCGATGGCGGCGAGGATGAGCCCCATCACGCGCTCGAGGATGGCGACACCGGACTGCTTCAGCACGCGCTGCACCAGGTGCGAGGCCCGCAGGATGAAGTAGGCGGCCACGAACGTGAGCGCGATGGCCGCGAGCACCGGCACGCTCATCAACAGCGTCCCGCCCTTGGACATGAGCACCATGGCGCTGGCGATGGCGCCGGGGCCCGCCAGCAGCGGCATGGCCAGCGGCACGAGCGCCACGTCCTCCTTGGCTACGCCCTCCTGCTCCTCGGTGCGGGTGGTGCGCGTCTCCGAGGGCCGGGCGCGGAGCATGTCCAGCGAGGTGATGAGCAGCAGGATGCCGCCGGCCACGCGGAAGGCGGCCAGCGAGACGCCGAACACCTGGAAGATGACCCCGCCGAAGATGGCGAAGAACATCAGCAGCCCGCCAGCCACGAGGCAGGCCCGCAGCGCCGTGCGGCGCATCTTCACCTCCGAGTCCCCCGCGGTAATGGCCAGGAAGATCGGCACCACGCCGATCGGATCCACCACGAAGAAGACGGCGGACAGCGAGACGAGGAAGTGGGTGAGGTAGGGCCCCATCCGCGTCACACGGTCAGGCGGAGCTTCCAGACCATGGTGAGGGCCTCGAGGAAGATCTTCCGGCTCATCTTCGACTGGCCGACGCGGCGATCCTCGAAGACGATGGGCACCTCGCGCACGGTGAAGCCCTTCTTGAGCGTGCGGTAGGTGAGCTCGATCTGGAAGGCGTAGCCGGTGCTCTGCACCTGATCCAGCCCAATGCCCTCCAGCACGCGGCGGTGGAAGCACTTGAAGCCGCCCGTCAGATCATGCACGCCCACGCCCAGGATGGTGCGCGCGTAGAGCGAGCCGCCCTTGCTGATGATCTGCCGCCCCACGCCCCAGTTCACCGTGCCGCCGCCCGTGACGTAGCGCGAGCCCAGCACCAGATCTGCGCCGGCCTCGGCCGTGTCCAGCAGGCTCGGCAGGTAGCGCGGATCATGGCTGAAGTCCGCGTCCATCTCGATGATGTACGTGTAGCCCTCGGCGAGCGCCCAGCGGAAAGCGGCCAGGTAGGCGCGGCCCAGGCCCTCCTTCTTCTCGCGGTGCAGCACGCGGATGCGCGGCTCCTGGGCCGCGAGCCTGTCGGCGATCTGTCCGGTGCCATCCGGCGAGTTGTCATCCACGACGAGGATGTCCACCCGGGGCTCGGCTTTGAGCACCGCCTGGGTGATGGGCTCGAGGTTGTCCGCCTCGTTGTAGGTGGGAATGCAGACCAGCGCGCGATTCATGGCGCGGCGGGACATACCAGAGCCACGGCTCGGCCACTTCAAACTTTGGCGGGGGGAGGCAGCAGCTCCAGCACGGCCTCCGCGGCTCGCTCGGCGGCGCCGGGACCGCCCAGCCGGCCGCGCACCTCTTCCAGTCCCCGGAGCATCTCCTCGCGGGGTGGGCCTGGTTCCCACACACGGCGGATCTCCGCGGCGATGCGCTCGGGCGTCATGTCTCCCTGGAGCAGCTCCGGCACCAGCCGCCGGTTCGCGAGCAGGTTCACCAGGGCCACATGGGCGACCTTCAGCATCACCCGGCCGACCCAGTAGGTGAGCAGCGACACGCGGTAGACGACCACGAGCGGGCGCTGCATCAGCCCTGCCTCCAGCACCGCCGTCCCGGACGCGACGATCGCCGCGTCGCTGGCGCCGACCACCTCGGGAGCGCGGCCCTCCACGAGCCGGGGCGACAGGCCGCTGCCCTCGAAGCGAGAGACGATCTCCTCGCGGGCAATGGTGGGGGCCACGGGGACGACGATCTGCAGGCCCGGCCGCTCGGCCGCGAGCTGCTTCGCCGCGCTCACCATGTCAGGCAGCAGGCGGCGGATCTCGCTCATCCGGCTGCCGGGCAGCAGAGCGAGTGTGGGGGCCTCCACGGAGAGCCCGAGCCGCTCACGGAACTCGGAGGCGCTGGCGGGAGCGGGGACCTGCTCCACCACGGGGCTGCCCACATAGCGCGCGTCCACACCGGAGTCCCGGTAGAACGCCTCCTCGAAGGGCAGGATGCAGAGCATCCGGTCCACGCGCTGGCGAATCGTTTTCACCCGGCCTCGGCGCCAGGCCCAGATCATCGGGGACACGTAGTAGGCGACCGGGACTCCGAGCGCCTTGAGCTTCTTGGCCAGGCGCAGGTTGAAATCAGGGATGTCCACGAGGATGGCGCACGTGGGGCGGCGCTCGGCGGCGGCGGAGGCAAGGCCTCGGAGGACCTGGAGGATGCGAGGAATCTTGGGCAGCACCTCGGTGATGCCCATGACGGATACCTCGTGGGCGCCATAGAGGAGCTCCACGCCGCGAGCGGCCAGCTTCGAGCCTCCCATGCCAAAGAACCGGAGGTCCGGGCGGCGGGCCTGGAGGGCGGCGACGAGCTCGGCGGCGTGGGCGTCGCCGGAGGCTTCACCCGTGACGACGAGGATCTGCGGGGGGGAGTTCATCGGGGGCGCGCATCGTAACTGAAGCAGGGCGGGCAAATGTGTAGACTCCGTGCGCCCTTGAAGACGCTTCTGCTGGCCGAGAACCATCCCCCGACGCTCGAGCACCTCACCGGGCTGCTTGCGCAGGCCGGTTACACCGTGAGTGCGGTGTCCGATGCCGTCGCGGCCATGGAGCACTTCGTGGCGGGCAACCCGGACGTGGTGGTGGTGGGAGTGGATCTGCCTCGGCTGGAGGGAGGCCATGTAGGGCAGCTCATCCGCAACCACAGCCAGGGGGCGCGCGTCCCTATCATCGCCATCGACAAGGGGCACCTGGGCAAGGCGCGGGGCGTGCAGGCGGTGCTGGGGCTGAAGGTGAACGCCTACGTGGCGGATCCGCTCAAGCCGGGCGAGCTGGTGGCCAAGGTGGACGAGCTGGTGCGCGCCGCGGAGGCGGTGGCCCCCACGGACGGCATCGATGCGCTGCTCGCCCGCCCGGCGGTGACGACGGGAGAGCTCAAGGGCTACCCGCTGCCGGAGCTCGTGCACCTGCTCTACCGGCAACGGATGAACGGGGTGCTGGTGGTGGCGTACCGGGATCTCACCCGGCGCGTCTTCTTCGCTCGGGGCGGGGCGGTGAACTACGACTCCTCGGCGCGCCAGGACGCGCTGCCCAGCTTCCTGCTGGAGCGAGGGATCGTCACCGAGGCCCAGGCGGAGATCGTGGTGCAGGCGCTGAGCTCGGGGCTGCGCATCGGCGCGGCGCTGGCGGATGCCGGGGTGGAGGCGGCGGGTGAGGAGCTGCTCGAGATCCTTCGCGACTACACGCGGGACCGGCTGGCCCAGGTGGTGGCGATGCGCGAGGGGCGCTTCGCGTTCTACACGGGAGAGGAGTTCCAGCAGGAAGTGGCCACGGTGGAGATCCCCGCGCTGGCGCCGGTGCTGGAAGGAGCGCGGCGGGCGATTCCGCTCCGGGTGCTGGCGGCGCCGCTGCGCAGGCACCTGGGAGAGTTCCCGGTGCGCTCGCCGGAGTTCGGCAAGGATCTGCCAGCGCTGGGCCTGGACACGGACGATCTGAAGATCGCCATGCAGATCAACGGGCGGCTGTTGCTGCGTGATCTGCTCGCGTACGGGCGAGGCGATCTGCGGCGGGGGTATTCGCTGCTGTGGTTCCTGAAGCTCACGGGCGGGGTGACGTTCTCGGCGGCGCCCCTGGCCACGGAGGGAGCGGCGAGCTCGGCGGGCCCGGACGTCATCGCTCCGCGCAAGCGCAAGTCCCTGCCGGCGGAGCTGGCGGCCTCGCTGCGTGAGGGAGCGGTGAAGATCATCACCAGCAGCTACTTCCACAGCCTGGGGTTGGACATCGCCGCGGACATGGAGGCGGTGAAGCGCGCCTACCATGAGACGGCGATGAAGTTTCACCCGGACAACTACGCCGAGTTCGATCTCTCGGACCTGGAGGATCTGCTCGACTCGGTGCAGGAGAAGCTGACCGCGTCCTACCGGGTGCTGTCCGCGGAGGACAAGCGCAAGGCCTACCTCCAGTTCCTGCTGTCGAAGCTGGATGTGGGAGGGCGGGCCAGCGCCATCAACCCGGAGGCGGAGGTCCTCATCCGGCGCGGCGAGTCGTACCTCAAGCGCAAGGACTACCGGATGGCGCTCCAGTTGTTCGAGGAGGCCGTGGCGCTCAACCCTCGCGAGCCCGAGTATTACTCCTATCTGGCGTGGGCCACGTACCACGCGGCGCTCGGCCCGCTGAAGGACCGGGCCAAGGAAGCCCAGAAGGTGCTCAAGCGGGCGCTCTCGCTCAACCCGTACCTGGAGCGGGCGCAGATCATCTCGGCCATCATCGACAATGATCTGGATGACGCGACGTCGGCGCGGAAGAAGCTGTTGAAGGTGCTCGAGCTCAACCCGAACTCCAAGCTCGCCAAGGCCGCGCTGCGCAAGGTGGGCCGGTGAAGAGCACGGTGGTGGTGCTGCTGCGGTTGCTCCGCTACGGGCGGCCCCACGTGGGCGTGCTCGTGTCGGCGTTCATCTGCATGGCGGTGCTCGGGGTGGGCACGGGCTTCTACGCGTACTTGATGGGGCCCGCGCTCCGGTTCCTGCTGTCGGGAGGCTCCGAGGGCTTTGGCGGTTCGCAGGCGGTGCCCTGGCTGTCGAGGCTGCCCCACGAGGCCATGCTGTGGGCCTTCCCGGTGGCGGTGATCCTCGTCGGCCTGGTGCGCGGCGTGGGCTACCTCGGGCAGTTCTACTTCATGGGCCTGTTCGCGCAGCGGGTGGTGAAGGATCTGCGCCGCGAGTTCTTCCTGCGGCTCACCGCGCTCTCGCCCTCGCAGCTCTCGAAGGAGCGGGTGGGGGATCTGCTCAGCCGCTTCTCCACGGACATGACGGCGGTGGAGTGGGCGGCGATGTACACGGTGGGCTCGTACCTCCGCGACTCGCTCCAGGTGGTGGTGCTCGCGGGCGTGGCGCTGTCGATGAGCCCGCTGTTCGGAGGGCTGATGCTGGGGGTGATCCCGCTGGCGGCGCTGCCCGCCTCTCGGCTCACCAAGAAGGCGCTGCGGAAGACGCGGGAGGGGCAGTCCCAGCTCGGCCAGCTCGCGGGGCAGCTCCACGAGGGGTTGGGCGGCCTGCGGACCATCCAGGCCTTCAACGGCCAGGCGGCGGAGCTGGCTCGGTTCGCGGCCCATACGAAGGCCCATGAGAAGGCAGTGGTCAGCGCGGCCTGGGCGCGAGGCGCGGTGCCGGGGTTGATGGAGGTGCTCGCGGCGGGAGCGCTCGCGGGGACGCTGGCCTACGCGGCGGTCATGCACGCCATGGATCCCGCGGCGCTGCTGTCGCTGGTCACATCGGTGATCCTCGTCTACCAGCCCGTGAAGGATCTCGGCCGAGTCACCCAGTTCGCGATGCAGGCCGGCATCGCGGGTGAGCGGCTCTTCGCGCTGCTGGACCTGCGCCACCCGGTGGAGGATCTGCCGGGAGCGTTGCCCGTACCGCCGCTCCAGCGGGGCATCGAGCTGAAGGGCGTGCGGTTCTCCTACGGTCCGCGCCGGGCGCTGGAGGGTCTGACCCTGGAGCTGCCGGTGGGCAAGGTGACGGCGCTGGTAGGCCCAAGCGGAGGCGGCAAGAGCACGGTGACGTCCTTGTTGCTGCGCTTCGAGAAGCCGCAAGAGGGACAGCTGCTGCTCGATGGAGTGGATGCGGACCGCTATCAGGCGGCCAGCGTCCGAGCGCAGTTCGCGCTGGTGACGCAGGAGCCCCTGCTCTTCTCGGGCACCGTGCTGGACAACCTGCGCTTCGCGCGGCCGGGTGCGACGCTCGAGGAGGTGCAAGCCGCGGCGCGGGTGGCGAACGCGGACGGCTTCATCCGGAACCTGCCCCAGGGATACGACACCCTCATCGGAGAGCGAGGCGTGATCCTGAGCGGCGGGCAGCGGCAGCGGCTGTGCATCGCGCGGGCGGTGCTCTCCCGAGCGAAGGTGCTGGTGCTGGACGAGGCCACGAGCAGCCTGGATCCGGAGAGCGAGCGAGAGGTTCAAGCCGCGCTGGCGGAGGTGTTGCCAGGGCGGACGGCGCTGGTGATTGCACACCGGCTGTCCACCGTGACAGGGGCGGACGTCATCCACGTGGTGGAGGCGGGGCGCATCGTCGAGAGCGGAACGCACGCGGAGCTGCTCCGAGCAGGTGGTCGCTATGCGGCGCTGTGGTCCCTGCAGACAGCGGGGGCCGAGCGGGGGGCGGCATGAAGGCCGGGACGGTGGTGGGCAAGGTGCTCCGAGCGCTCCTGGGGCTCGTGCTGTTGTTGCTGGGGTTCGCGGGCTTCTTCACGTGCGCGGCCGCGTCGGTGGACTACCCGGTGGTGCCTCCCCAGCCGGGCGTGCAGGAATGGCCGCACGGTGCCTTCCACGTGCACACCACGCGCTCGGATGGACGCGGGTCGGTGGAGCAGGTGGCTGCGGCGGCGCGAGCAGCCGGGCTCCAGTTCGTGGTGCTCACGGACCATAACGACTTCGCCCAGCGTGAGCCTGTCTTCATCCAAGGCGTGCTGATGGTGCCGGCGGTGGAGATCTCCACGGCGTCCGGGCACATGGTGGCGTTCGGCATGCAGACCCCGCTGGACGGGCCGCGAGCGCAGAAGGAAGGCGTGAGCGCGGTGGAGGCCGCGGGCGGTATTAGCGTGCTGGCGCATCCGGTCCAGCAGAAGAACCCGTGGCGGGATCCCGAGGCCGCCCGCCATGCGAGGGGCTTCGAGCTGTACTCGGCGGACACGTTCTTCCGGGAGGCCCTCCGCAGCCCGTTCTCGCGGTTGATCCCGGCGCTGGGGGCGTACTTCAGCAATCCGCTGCATGGGGTGATGGTGCTGGTGACGCCGCAGCCCGAGAGCACGGACCGGCTGCTCGAGCTCACCCGCGAGCGTCCTCGGGTGGCGCTGTGCTCGCATGACGCGCACGGCTGGCCGCGCTACGAGGATGTCTTCCGCTCTCTGGCCATGTACCTGCCTCCGTCCGCGCTCCCGGAGCCGCTGTCGACGGACCCTCGGACGGCGTCGGCGCAGGTCCTTCGAGCGTTGTCGGGTGGGCAGGCGGTCTGCGCCTTTCGAGCGCTGGGAGATCCCACGGGCTTCGCGCTCGAAGGGCCGCTCACGGACCAGCGTGTGGCGCGGGTAGGGGACGTGCTGACGCTCCGCCTCCCACCGCACCCGGCTGAGACCGTCCGAGTGCAGATCTGGGGCGCGGGCCGGCTTCGCCCGGATGGGACGTCGGTCGAGCTGGTGGAAGAGGGCGCGGTGCAGCTCGAGGTGTGGGTGCAGGCGCCGGGACGGCTCTTCGGCTCGGAGTGGAGGCCCTGGATCGTCCCAAGCCCGGTGCGTGTGCTGCCGCGAGGCTCGGGCATCTGATAGAGGACGCGGCGCGGCCATGCGCCTCCTGTACATCCTCGCCACTTACGTGCTCTTCGCGGTCCTGTTCCCGGTGCTCTCGGTGTACCGGAAGACGCGTCATGGGCTGATGCAGCGGCTGGGCTTCTACGCGCCGGACACGCTGCCAGCGGGCTCCGGCCCGATGCTCTGGCTCCACGGCGCGAGCGCGGGAGATCTGCTGGCGCTCTCGCCCATGTTCGGTCCGTTGCGAGAGCGCTTTCCGGGCTGCCGGATCGTGCTCTCCACGACGACGAACACGGGCTACCTGATGGCCCGGGATCGGCTGGCGAAGCAGATCGACGGAGTGGTGTACGCGCCCTACGACTTGTGGGGAGCCACGCGCCGGGCGGTGCGAGCCATCCGGCCGGACCTCCTGGTGCTGGAGTACACGGAGATCTGGCCGAACCTCATCCGGGCCGCGAAGCGCAGCGGAGCCCGCGTAGCCATGACCAACGGGCGCTTCTCGCCGAAGAACGAGGGAAAGTACCGGCTCTTCTTCTCGCTCATTGGCAACCCGCTGCGAGACCTGGATCTGTTCCTGATGCGCCAGGACGAGGAGGCCGAGCGGGCTCGGAACCTGGGAGCGCCGAGTGAGCGGGTCTGGGTGACGGGAAACACGAAGTTTGACGCGCTCGCGGCGGCGCCCGCCAAGGAGGACGAGGCGCTGCGGCGAGCGCTCGGGTTGGCGGAAGGCTCGCGGGTGCTGATGGCGGGCAGCACGCACGAAGGGGAGGAGGAGCACCTGCTGGCGGTGTACCGGCGCCTGCTGCCGGCCTATCCGGATCTACGGCTGGTGATCGCGCCGAGGTACATCGATCGAGCCGGGCGCATCGCGGCGCTGGCGAGGGACGCAGGGCTCACGGTGGGGCTGCGCTCTCAGGAGAACCGGGAGGGCGGCCAGGTGGTGGTGCTCGACACGATTGGAGAGTTGGCGCGGGCGTACCGGCTGGCGACGCTGGTCTTCGTGGGCGGCTCGTTCACGAAGCGCGGAGGGCAGAACATCCTGGAGCCAGCGGGGCAGGGGAAGCCGGTGCTCTTCGGGCCGCACATGGACAACTTCCGGGACAGCGTGCAGGTGCTGGAGGGCAAGGGTGGCATCCAGGTGAGGGATGCGGAGGAGCTCTTCCAGGAGGTCTCGGAGCTGTTGTCCCAACCCGGCAGGCTGAGCGCGCTGGGAGAGCAAGCGCGAGCGGTGGTGAGCCAGATCTCGGGAGCGAGCCGCCGCAACGCGGAGCACATGGCCAGGCTCTTCGAGAAAGGCGCGGGGTGAGGGTGCCATGTCCCTGGTGATCCACCCGCACTTCCACCGGAGATACACGGGAGTCACCCGCCACGTGGAGAACGTGGTGCCGGAGCTGGCGCGCGAGCTGGAGACGCGAGCCATCGGCTCACACCTGGGGCCATCGCTGCCGCGGATTCGCTGGGGCGAGCTGCTCGGCCGGATCCGGCGGGAGCCAGTGGTCTGGCACGCGCACCGCAACAACGAGCTGCTCGTCGGGATGCTGCTGCGGCTGATGGGGCGGCAGGTGAAGCTGGTCTTCACGCGGCACACCTCGAAGGCGCCGAGCTCCTTCACACGCTGGTTGGCCCGGAGCGCCGATGCGCTGGTGGCGCTCACCAGCGAGGTGGAGGAAGCGATGGCGATGCCCTCGACGATCGTCGGGCATGGCATTGACCTGGGGCGCTTCCGGCCGCCAGCGGATCGAGAAGAGGCCTGGCGAAGGCTGGGGCTCGGGGGACGCTACGGCGTGGGAGTGGTCGGGAGGATCCGCAAGGAGAAGGGGCAGGGGGATTTCATCGAGGCCATCCGGCCCTTGCTCCCCACGTATCCAGAGTGGAAGGCCGTGCTGGTGGGGTTGGCCAAGGGACCCGAGAAGCAGTGGGTGGAATCACTCAGCGAGGGGCTGGGAGACCGGCTGGTGCTCGCGGGAGAGCAGTCCGTGATCCAGCCCTGGTACCAGGGGCTCAGCGTCCTGGTGCACCCCTCGTACCTGGAGGGGTACTCGCTGGTGCACGTGGAGGCGATGGCCTCTGGGTGCTGCGTGGTGGCGAGCCGGCTGAAGTACCTGGACACGCTGATCGAGCACGGCCGGACAGGCTTTTTCTTCGAGCCCGGAGACGTGAAGGGGATGCGGGAACTGCTCGACATGTTGATGCGAGAGCCCGAGCGCGCCCGAGAGGTAGGCCGCAACGCCGCCGAGCACGCGCGCAGCCACTGCGGCATCGAGCACGAGGCGCATGCCCTGCGTGACCTCTACGTGTCCCTGCTGAAAGGGCCGGACAAAGGAAGCAACCCGCCTCGATTGACAGAGGGCTCCACCGAGGGGGAGCGCGGATGAAGATCCTGCACCTGCTGGCGAGCCCCTTCTGGAGCGGGCCTGCCGAGAACGTGGCCTTGCTGGCGCTCGCGCAGCGCCAGGCCGGGCACGAGGTAACGGTCGCGGTGGACCGGAGGCGCAGGAGCGTGGTGGCGGAGGAGCCGGCGGCGCCGAGATTCGAGGCGCTCGGACTACTGGACCCGGGTGGGCTGGAGCTGTCGGTGAAATCGCCTCCATGGTCGGTGCTGGGGGACATGCGCCGCTTGCGAAGGCAGAGCCTCGACGTGGTGCACGCGCACTTCACGCACGATCACTTCATCGCGAGATGGGCGAGGCCGCCCGGAGCGGTGTTGATCCGCTCGATCCATGCGCCACGCTCCCTCAGGTCGTCGCTGCCGAAGGCGGACGCGTACACGGTGCCTGCTTCCACGGATGTGTCTCGGCTCGCGGGCCGGAAGGTGCAGGTGCTGCCTCCGCTCGTCGATTCAAGGTTCCGGACGCCAGACAACCGGGAGACCCTCCGCGCGGAGCTGGGCCTGAAGGGCTCGCCGCTGGTGGGGATGGTGTCGACCTTCCAGGCTTCGAGGAGGCACTCGCTCGGAGTCGCGGCGTTCGCGCAGCTGCGGCGCACGCATCCGGAGGCACGGTTGGTGCTGGTCGGTGACGGCGCGTTGCTGGAGCAGGTTCGCCAGCAGGTGCGCGAACAGGGCCTCGAAGAGCGGGTCACCTTCGTCGGCTATCAGCAGGGAGACGCGTTCGTGAGGTGGCTCCAGGCGCTCGATGAGGTCTGGATCCTGGGGCTTGGGAACGACTGGAGCGGGCGGGCGGCGGCCCAGGCCCGAGCCTGCGGAGTCCGTGTCGTAGCCGTGCAGGAGGGAGCCTTGCCAGCCCTGGCGGACGTGCCAGTAGAACAGCTCACGCCCGAGGCGGTGGTGGCGGCCTCGTTGTCCCAGGCGCGGGCCCGCGTGGAGCATCCCTCCAACTCGAGGATTGCCGAGGACGTGCTCGCGCTCTACGCGCAGGCACGGAGCGCGAGGTGAGCTCCGATCTGTCCCGCGCGGAGCCGCCAGACGCGCCCACGGTGGTCGAGCGGCTCTTCTATCCCTCCGAGCCCGAGTCCTGGGAGCGGCGAGCGCTGCTGAGCCCAGTGACGGCGTTGTCCTGGGGGTACGGTCTGGGAGTCAGCCTTCGAGGAGCGCTCTACGACGCGCAGCTCCTGAGCGGAGAGCGAGTGGAGGGACTCCGAGTCATCTCGATAGGAAACCTGAACGTGGGAGGCACGGGAAAGACGCCGGCGGTGCTGCACCTGGCGGGGATGTTGGTGCGGGCGGGCCGCAAGGTCGGAATCCTGACGAGAGGCTACGGGCGCCAATCAAAGGAGCCCCTCACCTTCACGGGAACAGAGCCCCTGCCCACCGTCGAGGAAGCTGGGGACGAGCCCCTGCTGCTCGCGCGCCGCTGCCCCGAGGCCCGGGTGTTGGTGGGAGCGGATCGGCGCACGCTGGCACGAAGGGCTCGAGACGAGTTCGGCCTTGACGTGGTGCTCCTGGACGATGGCTTCCAGCACCGACGGCTGGCGCGAGACGAAGACGTGGTGGTGGTGGACGAGGCGGCAGGCTTCGGCAACGGCAGGCTGCTACCGAGAGGCCCGTTGCGAGAGCCCCTCTCTGCACTGCGCAGGGCCACGCTCTTCTGGGTCCGAGTGGCGGCAACGCCAGCGCTCGCGCTGCCCCCACTTCCAGGCCCCCAGGTTCGGACGCGCTATCGGCCCACGGCCTGGGTGGACCCCTCTGGAGCGGAGCACCCACCGGAGGCATTGTCTGGAGTCCCCGTGGTCGCGCTGGCGGGGCTCGCTCGTCCGGGGAACTTCCTGCGAACGCTGCGGCAACTCGGAGCAAGCATCCAGGACGCGGCCCTCTTCCCGGATCATCATCGCTTCACAGCCAGCGAACTCCGGGACGTCGAGACACGTGCGGCAAGGCCTGGAGCGCGCATCGTGACAACGGAGAAGGACGCGGTGCGCCTGCCCCGAGGCTTCGAAGCGTGGACGGTTCGGTTGGGAGTGGAGGTGCTGGAGGGAGAGAGCCTGTTGCACAGGGCGTTGGGGCTCACCTGAGGATGGATCTTCCGAGCCGACTTGAGAGGCGCGGGAGGCTGTGGGACAAAGCGCCCGCCATGGCCGCAGCCTCGACCGCTCCTGCGCTCCGCGCGTTGACCCAGCTCCCGAAGACCTTCGCGCGCAGGAGGGTGCTGCTGGTGGGGGATCTCGTCGCCGACCGTTACATCTACGGCCAGACGGATCGGGTCAGCCGCGAGGCGCCGGTGCTCATCGTCCGGTACGAGTCCTCCGAGGTGAAGCTCGGAGGAGGAGCGAACGTCGCGGCGAACATTCGAGCGCTCTCGGGGCAGGTGACGGCGGTCGGACTGCTGGGAGCGGACGACATGGGGCGTGCGCTGCGCCGCCTGTTCGAGAAGGAAGGCATCCGCCTGAGCGCGGCCAGCGCGAAGGGCCTCGAGACGGAAACCAAGACGCGAATCCTGGCGGGCGGAGTGAACACCACGCGCCAGCAGATGCTCCGGGTGGATCGAGGCCAACGAGGTCCGCTCCCGACGCGGGTGCGCCGAGCGATCGCCGGGCTCGTGGAGGAAGCCGCGAAGGAATCGGATGCGGTGGTGGTCTCCGACTACGGCGCGGGCGTGGTGGGCGACGAGGTGCGCGAGGTGTTGCGAAAGCTCGCGGGAGACGGGCTTCCGGTCTGCGTGGACAGCCGCTACGCGCTGGCCTCCTTCTCGGGCGTCACGGTGTGCAAGCCGAACGAACCCGAGCTGGAGACCCTCTCGGGGCGTCCTGTCCGCTCCGAGGCGGAGCTGATGGAAGCGGGGCACGCGGCGGTGAAGCGGCTCGGGTGCCGCGCGTTACTGGTGACGCGAGGCCGGCAGGGGATGGCGCTCTTCGACGCGGACGGTGGAGTGGACTTCATCCCGGTGCATGGCGCGAAGGCGGCGGTGGATGTCACAGGAGCAGGGGACACGGTGATCGCGACCTTCTCGTTGGCGCTGGCGGCGGGAGCTACGTTCGGAGAAGCCGCGCGGTTGGCGAACGTGGCGGGCTCTCTGGTGGTGCAGAAGCCGGGCACGGCCACGGTGTCTCAGGACGAGCTGCTCGGCGAGCTTCGGAGCACGCGATGAAGACGTTGGACAAGATTCGGACGCTGGCCCAGGTCGCGGAGGAGCGCGAGCGATGGCGTGCGGAGGGGCGCACGGTGGCCCTGGCCAACGGCATCTTCGATCTGCTGCACGTCGGCCACGTGCGGTACCTGCAGGGAGCGAAGGAGCTCGCGGACGTGCTGGTGGTGGCGGTGAACTCGGATGCCTCCACGCGGGCGTACAAGGGGCCTGGGCGGCCCTACATCCCGGAATCCGAGCGAACAGAGTTGGTCGCGGCGCTCGCGTGTACGGATCGAGTCATCGTGTTCGATGAACCGAACGTGAGAGGCGTCATCCGAGCGCTCAAGCCGGATCTGCACGTGAAGGGCACCGACTACACGCCTGACTCCATCCCCGAGGCGGACGAGGTCCGGGCCTATGGAGGGCGCACCGCGGTGGCGGGAGATCCGAAGAACCACAGCACCACCGAGATCGCCCAGCGCACGGGCCGCGAGAACAGCAAGGGTTAGCCAAGCTGGGCGGCGAAGGCGCGGGCCTCCTCGAAGACGCGCTCCTCCAGTCCCGTGCCGGCCTCGACCAGGGGAGTGAGATCCACCATGCGATGGGGCGGCTGAGGATGTCCCCATCGCTCCATGTCGATGCGCAGGAAGAGCCCCAGCGTGGGAGCCCCCACCGCCACCGAGAGGTGCATCGGCCCGGTGTTGTTGGTCACGGTGAGCCCCGCGGCACGCATCAGCGCGGCGAGCTCGTCCAGGTTGGTGCGGGGAGCCACGCGAGCACCCGGGGCGCCCTGCACGACGGTCTCGGCAAGGGCCTCCTCACCAGGCCCCCAGGTGACGATGGGCACACGCCCGGAGGCAAGCAGGGCGCGCGCAGCGGCGGCGAAGGCGGCTGGAGGGATGCGGCGCTCGCCCAGGCGCCCCCCAGGATTGACGACGGCGCAAGGCGCACGGGTCTCCTGCTGAAGGTACGCGCGGAAGCTGTCGCTGATGTTCGGCTCGCGGAACGACAGAGTCTCGATGATGCCGCTCCGCGTCAGGGGAGTGAGCAGGTGAGCGCGCTGGGTGGCCTCTCGCCGGGTGTCGGGGCGAGCCGGAACGGAAACGGAGTGAAGGAGGGAGACAGGCCAGACGCGAGGCCCGATGACCACGGCTTTGGGCCCGGCGAGCCGGGAGATCAGCGCCGAGGTAACGGAGGGAGCCTCCCAATTGGCGCAATCCACCACCGTGTCGTAGCGCTCGCGGCGAAGGGCGCGGAGGCCAGGAGCGAGCGGCCCAAGCCACAGCCGCCGGCGATCGAAAGCAATGACAGCATCGGCGCTTGGATGGCCCGCCAGCGCGCGAGCCACCTTGGCATGCACGAGCACATGCACCTGGGGGACGGGAGCGGGCAGGGCCTTCAAGGTCTGAAGCAGGGGCGTGGTGAGGAGCGCCTCGCCCACTCGGTTGTCGGGCCGGACGAGGAGGACCTTCTTGGGAGCAGGAAGCACCGAGTCGGCCGGGCGCCTACGGCCGGGCCGCCAGAGCAGAACGGAGGCCACGAGCGCCAGAGTGAGCTTGGCCCACAACTCGAGCCGCTTGTACCAGGGCATGGGGTGGCGGACCTTACCAGAGCGGAAGCGAGCAGGCGGCTTGACCTGATGACGAAAAGCCCCTACCAACCTGCCAATGCTCAAGAGCATGACGGGGTTCGGAGCCGGACGCGCGCGAGTCGGAGACGAGGAGTTCTCGGTCGAGCTGCGCTCGCTCAACCACAAGTTCTGCGAGGTGAAGGCCCGGCTTCCGAGGGAATTGTCCGCGCTCGAGCCCATCATGTCGAAGCAGGTGAAGGACCGTCTGGCCCGCGGCTCGGTGGAGCTGCTCGTGAGGCGGCAGACGGCGACAGCCTCGGGCACGGTACCCATGGTGGATGTGGCCCTCGCCCGCGAGTACATGCGCGCCTTCCGGGAGCTGGCGGCCGCGCTTGGCACCTCCACGGACATCTCTTGGGCGCAGGTGGCCTCGCAGCCGGGCGTGGTGAAGCTCGAGGAGAAGGGGATGGACCTGGAGTCAGCCACCCAGGCGGTCCACGCGGCGCTGGAGCAGGCGCTCACCGCGCTGGAGCAGATGCGC
This sequence comes from Hyalangium sp., assembly GCF_045802625.1. NCBI lineage: Bacteria > Pseudomonadati > Myxococcota > Myxococcia > Myxococcales > Archangiaceae > Hyalangium > Hyalangium sp. Next base: position 126,319 of record NZ_JBJMQP010000053.1, read on the forward strand.
CAGGTGGAAGGCGAGGCCATCCGGGCGGATCTCGACGCCCACATGAAGCTCATCGAGGGTTGGAGCCGGGAAGTGGCGGCGCTGGCGCCGAAGGCGGTGGAGGACTACCGGCAGCGCCTCTCCGAGCGTGTGGCTGAGCTCGCACGAGGCGTCGCGGTGGATCCGCAGCGGCTGGCGCAAGAGGTGGCCATGTTCGCGGAGCGGACGGACATCGCCGAAGAGGTGACGCGCTTGGCCAGCCACCTCGAGCAGTTCCGGGCCTTGATGGCGAGCAACGAGCCCGTCGGCCGCCGAATGGATTTTCTCGTCCAGGAGATGCACCGCGAGGTGAACACGACGGGCTCCAAGAGCCAGCACGCGGAGATCTCCGCGCGCGTGGTCTCGATGAAGGCCGAGGTCGAGCGCATCCGCGAACAGGTGCAGAACGTCGAATGACCGAGCCCACCTCTCTCCACCCAGGATTGCTGCTCGTCCTCTCCGCGCCGTCCGGAGCGGGGAAGACCACGCTGGCTCACCGGCTGCTCAAGGAGCTGCCGAGCGCCATCTGGTCGGTGAGCTACACGACGCGCCGGCCAAGAGGGAAGGAGCAGGACGGCGTCGACTACCACTTCCTGGATGTGGCCACCTTCCAGGAGAAGATCGAGCGCGGCGAGTTCGTCGAGTGGGCCGAGGTCCACGGCCACTTCTACGGGAGCCCTCAGTCGGTGGTGGAGGACGCCCGGGCCCGCCGAGGCATCGCCGTCTTCGACATCGACGTTCAGGGCGGGCAGGCGATCAAGCGCAAGCACCCCGATGCGATCCTGGTCTTCGTGCTGCCTCCCTCCATGGAGGAGTTGGAGCGGCGCTTGCGCGACCGGAAGACGGACTCGGACGAGACGATCCGCCGACGCATGCTGGCCGCCCGCTCGGAGATCGAGCGAGGAATCGCGTCCTACGACTACATCGTGGTGAACGACGACTTCGAGCGCGCCTTCCAGGAACTCCGCTCGGTAGTGGTGGCGGAGCGCTGCCGGAGGGGGAGGGTGGACCTCTCCATGATGAAGCTGGAGAAGCTCCCCTCTGATCCGGCCCGCTGAAAAATAGGCGGGAATGTAGGCCCCAAGCGTCGTGGTTCCCCCTACACACCCGGAGTTGGAAGGAAGTGGCTCCAGGGTGACGCGATGGTCCATCGGGTACTTGCGTTGATCGGGAACTTGGTGGATAAGCCGGACACTTCGCGGCCTTGAGCGGTTCCTCCGATCAGGCCTTCGAAGTTCACCCCGAAGGCGGGGTGGGAGTTGGGCGGGCGGTGGCGGTGCGGACGGGTGATTCTGCTTCGTGGGAAGCAGGGCCGGTAGCAACTCCTGAGCGGTGAAATGAAACCGCGCCGAAGTCGGTTGACACAAAACGCGGTGGTGGTAGAAGCCGCGCCCCGCCGGACGAAAGAAGGGAAGCGGTTCGCCGCTGAACAGAAGACGGCCGGGAAATGAGGGAGCGGCGGGTGTGGGTTGAAGAAAACACCGAAGCCGGTTGACAGGGAGGGCGGCAGAGAGGTAGAAGCCGCGCCCCTCCTCGGAAGCGGGAAAGGCTCAACGGAGCCCGGACAGCGGAAGAGGACGAAGGCGGAAGGGCGAAGTTGACAAGCCCGAAGGCCTCGAATAAAAGAATCGCCCCCGCGGTTGAGGGGAGACCCGATGAGAATCGGGACGGTAGCACAAAGTCGCGAAGCGGTACAGCGGCTCGGTCTTTGAAAACCAAATAGCAAGCCCAAGAAGAAGACGATTGCGGAAGCTTCGCAGTCAATTTCCGAGGGTTTCTCAAGAGCAGCTGCGAGAGCAGCCGCCGGGAGACCCAAAATGAA
>NZ_JBJMQP010000054.1:0-143965 GCF_045802625.1 Hyalangium sp.
ACAACGTCAACTTCATGGCCCGCAACCTGACCGACCAGGTCCGCAACATCGCCCAGGTCACCACCGCCGTCGCCAACGGCGACCTCAGCCAGAAGATCACCGTCGACGTCAAGGGCGAGATCCTCGAGCTGAAGAACACCATCAACACGATGGTGGATCAGCTGTCGTCCTTCGCCTCGGAAGTGACGCGCGTCGCTCGCGAGGTGGGTACGGAAGGAAAGCTGGGCGGGCAGGCCATCGTGAAGGGGGTTGCCGGTACGTGGAAGGACCTCACGGACAACGTGAACTCCATGGCCACCAACCTCACCACCCAGGTGCGTGGTATCGCCAAGGTGGTGACCGCCGTCGCCAACGGTGACCTCAAGCGCAAGCTCGTCGTGGACGCCAAGGGCGAGATCGCCGAGCTGGCCGACACCATCAACGGCATGATCGACACCCTCGCCGTGTTCGCCGATCAGGTGACCACGGTGGCCCGCGAGGTGGGTATCGAAGGAAAGCTCGGTGGCCAGGCCCGCGTGCCCGGCACCGCCGGCATCTGGCGCGACCTCACCGACAACGTGAACCAGCTCGCCGCCAACCTCACCACCCAGGTGCGCGCCATCGCCGAGGTCGCCACCGCCGTCACCAAGGGAGATCTCACCCGGTTCATCACCGTGTCCGCCCAGGGCGAAGTGGCCGCCCTCAAGGACAACATCAACGAGATGATCCGCAACCTGAAGGACACCACGCGCAAGAACACGGAGCAGGACTGGCTCAAGACCAACCTGGCCAAGTTCACCCGCGTCCTCCAGGGCCAGCGAGATCTGCTCACCGTGTCCAAGGTGATCCTCTCGGAGCTGGCGCCGCTGGTGGATGCCCAGCACGGCGTCTTCTACATCTCCGAGCGCCAGGAGGGAGAGCAGATCCTCAAGCTGCTCGCCTCGTACGCGTACCGCGAGCGCAAGGGCCTCTCCAACTCGTTCAAGCTGGGCGAGGGCCTGGTCGGCCAGTGCGCCCTGGAGAAGGAGCCCATCCTCCTGTCCGACGTGCCGGACACCTATATCCGCATCAACTCGGGCCTGGGCGAGGAGGTGCCGCGCAACATCGTCGTCCTCCCCGTGCTCTTCGAGGGTGACATCAAGGCCGTCATCGAGCTGGCCAGCTTCCACCGCTTCAGCGACGTGCACCTGGGCTTCCTCGAGCAGCTCACCGAGTCCATTGGCATCGTGCTCAACACGATCGCCGCGAACATGCGCACCGAGGCGCTGCTGGCGAAGTCCCAGGCCCTCACCGAGGAGCTCCGCAAGCAGCAGGAGGAGCTCACCGAGAAGAACAACCGGCTGCAGCAGCAGGCCACCTCGCTCCAGCAGTCCGAGGAGCTCCTCAAGCGCCAGCAGGAGGAGCTGCGCCGCACCAACGAGGAGCTGCAGGAGAAGGCCAAGCTGCTCTCCGAGCAGAAGAACGAGGTGGAGCGCAAGAACCTGGAGGTGGAGCAGGCCAAGCGCGCCCTCGAGGAGAAGGCCGAGCAGCTCTCGCTCACCTCCAAGTACAAGAGCGAGTTCCTGGCCAACATGAGCCACGAGCTGCGCACCCCGCTCAACTCGCTGCTCATCCTCAGCCAGACGCTCAGCGACAACACCGAGGGCAACCTCAGCGCCCGCCAGGTCGAGTTCGCCAAGACCATCCACGCCTCCGGCGCGGACCTGCTGGAGCTCATCAACGACATCCTGGATCTGTCGAAGATCGAGTCCGGCACCATGACGGTGGACGTGGGCCCGCTGCGCTTCAGCGACCTGCGCGAGTTCGTCGAGCGCACCTTCCGCCAGGTGGCGGACAAGAAGGCGCTGGACTTCAAGATCGACGTGGGCTCCGAGCTGCCCCTGGAGTCGCAGACGGATGCCAAGCGCCTGCAGCAGGTGCTCAAGAACCTGCTGTCCAACGCCTTCAAGTTCACCGAGAACGGCCAGGTCACCCTCCACATCCAGTCCGCCAAGAGCGGCTTCACGCCGGACCACCCCATCCTCCGCACCGCCCCCACCGTGGTGGCCTTCGTGGTCAAGGACACGGGCATCGGCATCCCCAAGGACAAGCACCAGATCATCTTCGAGGCGTTCCAGCAGGCCGACGGCTCCACCGCGCGCAAGTACGGCGGCACGGGCCTGGGGCTCTCCATCTCGCGCGAGATCGCCCGGCTGCTGGGCGGCGAGATCCGCCTGGAGAGCGAAGTGGGCAAGGGCAGCACCTTCACCCTCTACCTGCCGCTCAACTACGTGGCCCCGCGCCCCGTGGAGCAGGGCAGTGTGGTGGACAAGGCCATCGCCGGCGGCCATGCCCTGCCGGTGCCCGGCGCTGTTCCTGTCACCGCCATTCTCGCCGCTCCTGTCCATATCCCTGGCTTCAGCACTGCTTCTCTTCTTGTCCCGAAGCAGGAGGAGCCCACGCCGGCCGTCACCCGCGTGGAGATCGAGGACGACAGCGCGTCCATCCTCCCGGGAGACCCCGTGCTGCTGGCGGTGACCACGGCCCCGGACCACGCGGCGCGGCTGCGCGCGGCGGCCCAGGGGGTGGGCTTCAAGATGGTCGTCTCCACGGAGGCCGAGGCCGCGCTGGAGACGGCGCGCAACGCCCGGCCCGTGGCCGTGGCGGTGGATCTGGATCTGCCGGACATGGCGGGCTGGGTGGTGCTGGATCGGCTCAAGCACGACGCCGCCACGCGCGCGCTGCCCGTCTACACCCTCTCCGAGGGCGACTTCCGGGAGCGCTCGCTCAACCTGGGCGCGCTCGGCCACCTGAGGGCCGCCGCGGACCCCGAGGCCGCCGCCAACGCGCTCAAGGATCTGCGCGACTTCGTGGACCGCAAGGGCCGCAGCCTCCTCATCGTGGAGGATGACGAGGTCCACCGGAAGACGCTGCTGGAGCTGCTGGGCAGCGACGACGTGCAGACCGTAGCCGTGGGCACCGCGGCCGAGGCCGTCTCCGCCATCGCCGCGCGGCGCTTCGACTGCGTGGTGCTGGACCTGGGCCTGCCGGACATGCCGGGCGCGGAGCTGCTGCGCAAGCTGCACGCCGAGCATGGCGCGGCCACTCCGCCCGTCATCGTCTACACGGGCCGCGAGCTGTCGCGCGCCCAGGAGACGGAGCTGCGGCGGGTGGCCGAGGCCATCGTCATCAAGGACGCCCAGAGCCCCGAGCGCCTGCTGGAGGAGACGAGCCTGTTCCTCCACCGCGCCCCCGCCCAGATGCCCGAGCCCAAGCGCCGCATGCTGGAGAAGGCGCGCCACATGGATCCGCTCCTGGTGAACCGCAAGGTGCTGGTGGTGGACGACGATGTGCGTAACATCTTCGCCCTCAACACCGTGCTGGAGCGCTACGGCATGAAGGTGGTGTTCGCCGAGAGCGCCCAGGAGGGCATCTCCCTGCTCGAGCGCGAGGCCGGGGTGGAGCTGGTGCTGATGGACGTGATGATGCCGGAGATGGACGGCTACCAGGCCATGCAGGCCATCCGCGGCATGGAGCGCTTCGCCCACCTGCCCATCCTCGCGCTCACCGCCAAGGCGATGAAGGGCGACCGCGAGAAGTGCCTGGAGGCCGGCGCGTCCGACTACATCACCAAGCCGGTGGACATCGACAAGCTGCTCAGCCTGCTGCGCGTGTGGCTGCACTCGCCGCGCGGCGGTAGCTCGCCGAAGCCGCCGCGCACGGAGGCCGCTGAGTGACACCCGCCACGCACAGCGCGGAGCTGGAGACGCTGGAGCTGGAGCTGCTCCTCGAGGGGGCCCGGCGCCAGTACGGCTTCGACTTGCGCAGCTACGCGCGGCCGCTGCTCCTGCGGCGGCTGCGGCGGCACCTGCGCGAGGAGCGGCTGGACACCTTCTCCACGCTGCAGGGGCGAGTGCTGCACAGCCCCGAGGCCATGGAGGGCCTGCTGCGCGCGCTGGCCTGTCCGCCGGACTCCCTCTTCGCCGATCCGGCCTTCTTCCAGGCCTTCCGGACGCGGGTGGTGCCCATGCTGCGCACCTACCCGTCCATCCGCGTGTGGCATGCGGGCTGCGGCTCGGGCGAGGACACCTACGCCCTGGCCATCCTGTTGATGGAGGAGGGGCTGTGGGGCCGCTGCCGGCTCTACGCCTCGGATGCCAGCGACGGGCTGCTGGCGGACGCGCGCACCGGCGTGCTGTCGCTCCCGGGGGAGCAGGACGTGCGCAACTACCAGGAGGCCGGTGGCCGGCGCGCGCTGGCGGACTACTACACGCGGGATGGCAACTGGGCGGTGATGCACCCGGCCCTGCGCGACAACATCTTCTTCACCCAGCACAACCTGGCCACCGACGGCTCGTTCAACGAGTTCCAGGTCATCCTCTGCCGGGACACGCTGCTGGCGTTCAGTCGCTCGCTGGCCAGCCGCGTGCACGAGCGCCTCCATGAGAGCCTCGCGCGGTTCGGCTTCCTGTGCCTGGGGCGCAAGGAGACCGTGGCGCGCACGCCCCACGCGGCGGCGTACGAGGAGCTGGAAGGCACAGGCCGCGTCTACCGGAGGATGGCATGAGTCCCCTCGGGGTGTTGGTGGTGGGCGCGCCGCGAGGCGCCGAGGCGGAGGTGGAGGCCCTGCTGGCCACGCTCTCGCCTCGGCTGTCCGTGCCCGTGGTCCTCGTTTTCCACCGCGGCTGCCAGGAGCGGCTGGCCCACTCGCTGGGGCGGCGCTGCCCCCTGCCCGTGCTCGAGCCGGATGACAAGGACGAGCTGGTGGCCGGCCGGGTGTACCTGGCGCCCGAGGGCTACCACCTGCTCGTGGATCGCGGCGGCATCTGCCTCTCGCGCGAGCCGGCCGAGCATGGCCAGCGGCCCGCGATGGATCCGCTCTTCGAGTCCACCGCGGATGCGTATGGCCCGTCCGCCGTGGGCCTGCTATTCGGCGGACATGAGGATGGGTGGGCGGGGCTGAGCACGCTGCGCGAGCGCGGTGGGCACGTCGCCGTGATAGGCGAGGGAGCGCCCGTCGAGGGTGTGGAGCGCGTGCCGTTGTCTGAGGTAAAGGACTGGCTGGCGCGGTTGTCCTATGCGCCGCGAATGAAGGTGCAACCGTGAGTATTCTTCCCCGGGAGAAGGTCCCCATCCTGCTGGTGGATGATCAGCCCGAGGGGTTGATGGCGCTGGAGGCCACGCTGGCTCCGCTGGGCCATCAGCTCGTCACCGCCCGCAGCGGCCGCGAGGCGCTGCGCCAGCTCTTGCACCAGGACTTCGCCGTGGTGCTGCTGGACGTGGTGATGCCGGAGATGGACGGCTTCGAGACGGCGCAGCTCATCCGCGAGCGCGAGAAGAGCCGCAACACGCCCATCCTCTTCCTCACCGCCCTCTCCCGCGGCGAGGTGCCCGAGTTCCGCGCCTACGCGGTGGGCGCGGTGGACTACCTGCTCAAGCCCTACGAGCCGGACATCCTCCGCTCCAAGGTGAGCGTCTTCGTGGATCTGTTCCGCAAGACGGACATGCTGCGCCGCCAGGCCGAGGCGCTGCGCGAGGCCCAGCGCCGCGAGCACGAGCGCGAGCTGGCCGAGGCCCACCAGCGCCTGGAGGTGGAGCGCTCGCGGTGGCGCGAGGAGCTGCTGAAGAAGGAGATGGAGGCGGGCCGCAACCAGCAGCGGTGGCTGGAGGCCGTGCTGGCCGCGCTGCCCAGCCCGCTGGCGCTGGTGGAGCCGGGCACCGGCCACATCCTCTTCGCCAACCGCACCGCGCAGGAGCTGGCCAGCGGGTGCCTCGTCTACCCCGAGGCCCGGGCGCTGCACTCGGAGCTGGTCTTCACCGACGCGGAGGGCAAGCCGCTGCCCCACGAGGAGCTGCCGGCCGCCCGCGCCGCCCGGGGCGAGGTGCTCTCGGGCGTGCCCGTGGAGTGGACGCATGGCGAGCAGCGCGGCGCGGCGCTGGCCTTCTCCTCCCGGCTGCCGCAGATGCATGGCCGCGCGGAGACGGTGCTGCTGGCCATGCTGGACGTGACGGCCCTGCAAGTCACCGAGCGCAACCTCCAGCGCGCGGTGCGCGTGCGCGACGACTTCCTCTCCATGGCCAGCCACGAGCTGCGCACCCCGCTCACCTCGCTCAAGGTGCACATCCAGGGCGCCCTGCGCGCCGCCGCCCGCCGCGACGAGGAGCCGGTGCCGGTGACGCAGTACGTGGCCAAGCTGGAGACGCTGGAGCAGAACGTGAGCCGGCTCGCCCAGCTCGTGGACAACCTGCTGGACATCTCCCGCATCAACGCGGGCCGGCTGGACTTCGAGCTGGCGGAGGTGGACCTCTCGGTGGTGGTGCGCGAGGTGGCCGCTCGCTTCTCGGAGGAGGCGGCTCGCGCGGGCTGCCCGCTCACGGTGCGGGCGGAGAACCCCGTCCTCGGCCGCTGGGATCGCGGCCGGGTGGATCAGGTGGTGACGAACCTGCTCACCAACGCCCTCAAGTATGGCGCGGGCGCGCCGGTGGAGCTGGCCGTGCGCGAGGAGTCCACCCACGCCACCCTCGAGGTGAAGGACCACGGCATCGGCATCCGCGAGCAGGATCGCCACCGCATCTTCGAGCGCTTCGAGCGGGCCGTGCCCCATGAGCACTACAGCGGCTTCGGGCTGGGGCTGTGGATCGTCCACGAGATCGCCACCGGCCTGGGCGGCTCCGTCACGGTGGAGAGCACCCCCGGCCAGGGCGCCCTCTTCCGCGTCGAGCTCCCTCGGACGCGCGAACACCAAGCGACCGAGTGGCGCCGGGCTTCTCAGGCGTGAACATCCCCCCAGGTGCTTTGTGGAAATTAGTTGATTTACAAAGCATCGTGGGCAAGGTGGGCCTGTGAGTGACGCGGTCATCCCCCCGCGGGTCCAGCGCTTCATCGCGGCGCACATCGACTCGATCGAGAAGCTGGAGGTCCTGCTGCTGCTGCGGGCTCGTCCGGATCGAGAGTGGAGCGCCCGCGAGGTCAGCCAGGAGCTGCGCATCACCGAGTCCTCTGCTACGGCGCGGCTGGAGGATCTGACGGCGCGCCGGCTGCTGGGGAAGGCCGCTGGCAGCGCTCCTGTCTATCGCTACGCCCCGGCCAGCGCCGACGACGACCAGGACGTGGGCGAGCTGCAGGCCACGTACAGCACGCGCCGGGTGAGTGTCATCTCGTTCATCTTCTCCAAGCCCCTCGACAAGGTGCGAGGATTCGCGGAGGCCTTCCGGCTGAAGCGGGACAAGGACGAGGGCAATGGTTGAAGCGGTCTACATCCTCTGCGCCTTGACGAGCCTCACGTGCGCGGTGCTGCTGCTGAGGAGCTATGGCCGCTCGCGCATGCGGCTGCTGCTGTGGAGCGGGCTGTGCTTCGCGGCGCTCACCCTCAACAACGTGGTGCTGTTCCTGGACATGGTGGTCTTCCCGCAGCTGGACTTGTCCCTGTGGCGGGGGGGGCTGGCGCTGGTGGGCGTGGCCACGCTGCTCTACGGCCTCATCTGGGATTCGCAGTGAGGAGGCGCCGGTGATCGAAACGCTCAAGGCGATGATCGGCGGCGCGCTGGTGGTGGCCTGCCTGGCGTGTGCCCTGTTCTTCCTGCGCTTCTGGAGGAGCTCGAGGGATCGGCTCTTCGCCTTCTTCGCGCTCGCCTTCGCGGCGATGAGCGTCAACTGGCTGGCCCTCACCCTGCTGCAGGTGGATGACGAGCGGCGCTACTACGTCTATGTGCTGCGCCTCGTCTCGTTCCTGATCATCCTCTACGCCATCTGGGACAAGAACCGGGCCGGACGCGGCAGCCGCTCGTAGCGCGCGGGCCGGGGTGCCGGCGAGAACAGTCCTCGCGGGAGGGGTGGTTCCAGTTGATGGAGGAGGTGAAGGCCGCAATAAGGGACCCATGCCCAGGCGCTTCTTCGAACTTTACGACGATCTGTATGTCCGGGGGCGTTGGCACCTGAAGAACCCCACCGACAGCAACGGCGGCAGGTTGGACGACTGGGCGTTCAGGCACGGAAGGCCAGTGAGCTTCGAGGAGCGCTTGAAGATACTTATCGAGCAGAACGGCAAGCCGCTGGACTTCTCCGAGACGAACTCAAGGATCCCTATCGTTCACGTCAAGCTTGCGACCGTATTTTCGGAACTGGCTCGTGATGACGTGCAACTCCTTCCCGTGGATATCGAAGGTCAGCCGGATCAGTACCTGGTCTTGGTAGCCACTCGCCTGATTCGCTGCATCGACGAGAAAGCCTCCAAGGTGCAGTTCTGGCAGCCGGAGGATGGCCTTCCTGACAAGGTGGGCCAGTACTACGCCGTGGACCATATGCGCGTCGACAAGGCGACGATTGGAGACGCCAGGGTATTCCGTCCCGAGGGGTGGCCCGGCGACCTGATCGTTTCAGAGGAGATCAAGGACGCCTTGGAGCGCATGAGCGCTACAGGGGCGAAGTTCGAAGAGGTGTAGCTCCAGGCACGCCATGGACAGCCCCCTTCCCCTCGCGCTCCACCCCGCGGCGCTCCCTCCGGGCACGGTGATCGGGTCCTGGCGCGTACAGGCCTGGGCCGGCCGCGGCGCAAACGGCGCCGTCTACCGCGCCGTGCACCGGCACAACGAACACGCCTCCCCCGTGGCCCTGAAGCTGGCACTGCACCCGGACGACCCTCGCTTCGCCCGCGAGGGGGCGCTGCTGTCCCGCTGCCACCACCCCAGCATCCCGGGCCTGGTGGATCAGGGCTCCTGGCCATCTCCCGCTGGCACGCTCCATCCTTTCCTGGTCATGCAGTGGGTGGACGGCGAGCCCTTGTATGAACAGGCCCGGCTTCAGCCGCTGGCCGCCGAGCGGGTGCGGCGCTGGCTGGGCCAGCTGGCTCAAGCGCTGGCCACCCTCCATGCTCAAGGCGCCCTCCACCGAGACCTCAAGGGCGACAACGTCCTGGTGCGCCGCGCCGATGACCGAGCCATGCTCATGGACCTTGGCACCGGCCTCTACCTGGGCACCACGGCGCTCACCCCGGCCATGGGCTTTCCGGGCACTCCGCTCTATCGCTCTCCACAGTCCTGGCTCTTCGAGCTGCAATTCCACGGCAGCACCACCGCTCGCTACCGGCCCTGTGCCGCGGATGATCTCTATGCCCTGGGCGTCACCGCGTGTCGGCTGCTCACCGGAGAGTACCCGGAGCTCTCCGAGCCCTTCCGGGATGAGCAAGGCACCTGGCATCTGGAGGGCGTGCGCCTGCCTCGCGTGCTGCTGAGCAGCCCCGACGTGGAGCCCTCCCTGCGCAACCTCATCCTGCGCCTGCTCTCGGTGCACCCCGGGCAGCGCGGCACCGCGGCGCAACTGGCGCGGGAGCTGGAGCCCGCCTCACCGGTGAGACACTCCCGGCAACCCTTCAGGCTCCGAGCGCCTCGGAGGCGCGCATGGCTCTGGATACCAGCGGCAGCGGCGGGGCTGGCTCTGGCCGTCTGGCTGGAAAGGACGGTCTCCCATGAGCTTCTGGAGCAGCCCTCCGTGGCACGCGCCGAGCCCGCGAGGCCCGGCTCCGCGGATGCAGGCACCACAGGGCTCGGGGAAGCCGCAACGGTCGCGGCCCTGGACAAGCCGCCCTCTGGCTCGACGAATGAGGGGATGAGCGAGGACACTCTGCCCGAGCCGCAGCCAGGACAGGTACGGCCCGATGAGAAGGGACGTTGCCCTCGCAAGTGGCTGGTCGCTCTCAATGGGGGCTGCTGGAATGCGACCATCTGGGAGTTGGAGCGATGCCAGGGACTCGGCGGCCAGATGTTCAAGGGCACCTGCTACGTGCCCTTCATCCCTCCAGCGCGCAAGCATCCTCCCACCTCCGCTCCCCCGCAGAATCCGTGAGGACCTGACCCATCACATCGGGTCTGAGAAAATGACGGGGCAGGTTGTATAGATTAGCGGGGTTCACTCCTGACCGGTCAGTACCAACAGGGCCACTCCTGACCGGTCGGTACCGGCAGGCCCGCTCCTGAACGTTCAGGACCGGCACCTCCGCTCCCGACTGGTCAGTACCGGTGGGTTCACTCCTGACCGGAGAGAGCGCGCGCCGGACAGCTCCAACTCGGGCCGGTGAGGCACAACGAGCCAGGCGCGCGACGAGCGACCCAGCAGGCAGGACCGTTGCAGCGGCACGGCGCTACGTGGGGCGGCAGCAGGGACGTGGAACGCGTCCAGGTGTGAGCAGCGGGCGGGAGGCTGCCCCCGCAGGGGGGCCGGAGGTGAAGCACGGGCGCCACCCGGTGGCTCCTCCTCTTCCCCAGGGCTGCCCTCTACCCTGATCACCTCCTCGCAAGAAGGGGTGACCCATGCTGCCGTGGCGCATTCGCTGGAAGGCCGAAGCGGAGCAGAGCAGTCGCCAGCGCCAGAGGAGCGGCCCTCGAAGGGCTTGCCGCAAGAGGAACCTCGGAGCGCGCCAGCCCTCACGGTTCCATGCGGCTGTCAGCCTCTTGCTGCTGGCTGTCCTCGTCGCGCCCGGAGCGCACGCCGCTGACGAGACGAGCCCGGTGCGGGCCGTGGTGGGGGCGGGTGTCTCGCAGGGCACCGCGCTGGGCAGCCCCTGGGCGCCGCGTACCTCGTACAGCGTGAGCCTGTTGGGCCTAGGGCAAGCAGGCCAGGGGCTCGGGGCGCGGTTGAGCTGGCTGCCCCCGGCCACCTCCTCCGCAGCGTGGGAGCTGTCCACGGACGCGGTGGCCCGCTTCACGGGCGAGGGGCCGCTGTACTTCAAGGCGCTCGGTGGAGCGGCCTTCAACCCCCGCTCCTGGGTGTCTCCACGGCTGCGCGCTGGCGGCGAAGTCGGGGTGCACGCCATCCGTGGGCGCATTGGGCTGGAGCTGGGCGTTGCGGGCATGTACTCGTTCTCGCCCTCCCAACTCTCGCACGGGGAAGGAGTGGTGTCCCTCGGGGTGGGCCTGCTCTTCGGCTTCGGCACACCGTCCCGTGCGCCTGCCCTCGCCCCGCCTCAGCGCCCATGGGCGCAGCAGTCCGCCCAGAGTCCAGCAGGCGCCTTCCCGCCGCTGGGCCCGGGCCCCTCATCCGCGGCAGAGGTGAGGACGGCGGGGTACTCGCCCGCTCCTTCGGAGGTGGCGCACGTCCCCGCCGGCCAGCGGGATGTGATTCAGCAGATTCTGCTCCTGCGAAAACCCGAGGACGTCGCGCTCTGGTGGGCCTCGGGCCCCGAGGAGGACATTCAGCACTGGGCCCACCCGCTGTCCGAGTGGGAGCGCCAATACATCGAGGCCATGAGCGCGGAGACAGTGCCCGAGCCCATCCGCATGTGGCCGCTGGTGACGCCCGAGCGCCTCACCCCCGAGCAGCTCGAGGACATGGAGCGGCGGCTGGGCGCGGGAGCCGCCGCCGCCGAGGGGTACTCCCACTGGGAGAACAGGCGGCGCATCGTCAAGCACTACGCGGTGACGCACCCCGCCACCGTTCAGCTCTTGGTGGCGCTGTATGGGTTGACGAGGGATTCCCTCCCGCTCTCCTTCGCGCTGGAGCGGGGATGGCAGATGGGCAGCGGCCAGGAGCTGTTCACCACACGGGAGGTGTCCAGGCTCAGCGCGGCCCAGGAGTTCTTCACGGCGCTGGCGGCGGGAGTGGCCGCTGGCAAGTTGATGACCGCCACGCGGCCCGTGCCCCGGTGGGGTGTCCCGGAGCCCGTGAGCCCTGGCAAGGTGGAGACTCCGCCTGCTCCGCCGCGAGCCGTGGCGCCTGCTCCAGAACCCGCTCCGGCGCCCTCACCGCCCGCTCCGGCGCCGGGCCCGGTCGCGCCCTCTCCGGAACTGGTCCAAGCGCTCACGGGCAAGAACCCAACGCCGCAGGTGCCCGCTGGCCCACGCCTGCCTCGGGACGCCGCCGTCAAGGCGAAGGTGCCAGACCTGTTGCCGCTGGACCGTCCCATCAGCCCCAGTCCCAGGCAAAATGCGCAACTCAAGGTGGACATCGAGTACCTGGATAAGCTCGGCGCCGAGAACATTCGGGTGAACCAGCAGCAACTGACGCTCAAGAACGGCCAGCGCGTGGGCATCAATCGGCCGGACCTGCAATTCGACTACGACAACCGCAGGTACTCTGTAGAGTATGACTCTCCTGCTTCGGGCCGTGGCCCTGGTCACCAAGCGCGCCTCACCGCCAACGACCCGGACGCCACCGTCATCCGGATCATCATCCCTGAGCAAGAAGGCGTGCCCTGAATGACGCAAGAGATGAAGGGGCTGCTGCTGGACGACCGCTGGGCGCCTGTCACCTCGACGATGGGCTTTCTGGAACTGGGGGCGGAGCAGGCGGCGCAAGCCTTCGCCACGTGGCAGAGAGGGCTGGCGATATCCCGTGACAGCACCATCGAGGTGCTCCCCGTCTCGGGCACCCTGGAGCAAGTCCTCTCCCGCCTGCTGCCTCTAAGCGGTGGGGAGACCCAACGGCGCCTGTTCATCCCCACGCGCAGCGCCTGGACCGCCTACGTCACCAACCAGTGGACCGGGACGGATGCCGCCAGCCCCATGCGCTACATGGCCCGGTGGCTGAGCATCCGATGTCTGCGGGTGGTCGCCGTGCCCCACACGCTGCGTGGGGATCGAGGCCGCTATGGCTCGGTGATGCTGGATATGTTTGGCCCGGAGCAGCCGGGGAAGATCCTCAACTATGTGCGCTCCATCTATGCCGCGAATGATGGGGGCCGCTGGGTCTTCGGTCACTCCGGTGAGCCCTTCCCCTTCGAGCAGGTGGAGAAGTACCAAGCGCGCCGGGTGAGGGACCGCTTCACCTTTGAGATGCTCAAGGACTACCTGCGCCACCTGGGGCTCTCCCCCTTCGAGGAGGATTTCTACATGCCTCCGGGCACCCGCGCGTGGCTCATCCAAAAGACAGGCCCCTTCACCACCGTCGGGCGGGAGTACACGCTGGAGGAGGCTCGCGCCGCCCGCGTGTTGTGACGCACCCCAGGCGGACGACTGATGATGCAAGAGATGAAGGGGCTGCTGCTGGAGGACCGCTGGGCGCTGAAGCGCAGGGGTGTTCGGAACAGCCGCGCACTTCCAACCGGTTGGAAGTCTGGATCCAGCAGTACAAAACTTCCAACAGGTTGAAAGTCTGGATCCGGGCCCGACGCGGTAGCCGCTCCTGACGCTGGAGTGCCCGCGAGCCAACAGTTCGCGCGCCCTGTTCCTCAGAGCCGCCCACCTGCGCGCCTGCTTCGCGAGGCAGTCAGTGGCTCGGTGCGCGACAGATTGGGGGCGATCCACTTGCCGCTCCAATCCTCAATTCGCATGTCGTAGGCACCTTTTGGACCAGCAGGTGGGGGATAGCCGACATGACGGAAGAACTTCCAGTCGCGAGCATCCTCTTGGTGGATGATCACCCGGCGAACCTCCTGGCGCTCGAGGCCGCCCTGGCGCCGCTCGGGCAGCGGCTGGTGCAGACTCACTCGGGCGCGGAGGCGCTGCGGCGCGTGGCGGAGGAGGACTTCGCCGCCATCCTGCTGGATGTGCAGATGCCGGAGCTGGATGGGTACCAGACGGCGCGCCTGATCAAATCCCAGGAGCGCAGCCGCCACGTGCCGCTGCTCTTCCTGTCGGCCATCTACCACGAGGAGCGGCAGGTGCTGCGCGGCTACTCGCACGGCGCGGTGGATTACCTGCTCAAGCCGTTGGACCCGGACGTGCTGCGCGCCAAGGTGGCCGTCTTCGTGGACCTGTACCAGCGCCAGGAGCAGCTGCGCCAGCGCGAGCTGCGGCTGCGGCAGCAGGAGCGCGAGCTGCTGATGCGCCAGAACGAGGCGCACTCGCGCGCCATCCTGGAGTCCATGCCGCAGGCGGTGTGGGCCTCGAGCTCGGACGAGGAGCACGCCTGGTGCAACCCCGCCTGGGAGCGGCTGATGGCGGGGCCGGGCGCCGGGGCGGGGAGAGACACCTTCCTGGAGGCCGTGCACCCGGACGAGCGCGAGGCGGTGGAGGCCGGGTGGCGCGAGGCGCTGCGCTCGGGCCACGCGTGGGAGGCCCAGCACCGCATGGGGCACGCGGAGGCGTGGCGCTGGTACCGGCTGCGCGTGACGCCGCTGCCCGAGGCAGGGAGGCTGTGGCGGGGCTTCCTCTGCACGGCGACGGACATCGACGACGAGCGCCGCAACCACCAGGTGTCCCAGCTCCTGTCCCACGCCAGCGTGGTGCTGTCCTCCTCGCTGGACTTCCGCGCCACGCTGGGGCGCCTGGCCCAGCTCGTGGTGCCGCGCTTCGCGGACTGGTGCGCGGTGGACGTGCTGGACGAGGAGCGGCCCGAGGCGGGGCTCACCCGCGTGGCCGTGGCCCACGTGGACTCCCCCAAGGCCGAGAAGGTGCTGGCGCTGCACCAGCGCTACCCCCCGCGAGAGGACAGCCCCTCCGGAGTGGGGCGCGTGCTCGCCTCGGGGACGCCCGAGCTGTTGCTGCAGGTGTCCGACACGCTGCTCCAGCGGCTCGTGGCCGACCCGGAGCACGCGGCGCTGCTGCGCGAGGTGGGCTTCCAGTCCTGCATCCACGTGCCCATGCGCGCCCGCGAGCGGAACTTCGGCGTGCTCACCTTCGCCCTCTCCGGCAGGCGCCGCCGGTATGATCCGAGAGACCTGGCGCTGGCCGAGGAGCTGGGCCGGCGCGCGGCGGTGGCCATGGACAACGCGCTGCTCTACCGCGAGGCCCAGCGCGCCCAGTGCGCCGCCCAGGAGGCCAACCGCCTCAAGGACGAGTTCCTCGCCACGCTCTCGCACGAGCTGCGCACGCCGCTGACCTCCATCCTCGGGTGGACGCAGATGCTGCTCAAGCGCCACGACATGGACGAGCCCAGCCAGCGCCGCGGGTTGACCATCATCGAGCGCAACGCCCGCTTGCAGCGCCAGCTGGTGGAGGATCTGCTGGACGTCTCGCGCATCACCAGCGGCAAGCTGCTGCTGAACCTGAAGGAGGTGGCGCTGCGCGAGGTGGTGGAGGCGGCGCTGGAGAGCGTGCGCCCCACGGCGGAGGTGCGCGGGGTGCAGCTCCACGCCGAGCTGGGGCCGCTCAACGAGAGCGTGCTGGCGGACGCCACCCGGCTGCAGCAGGTGCTGTGGAACCTGCTCACCAACGCCATCAAGTTCACCGACCAGGGCGGCCACGTGTCGCTGAGCGCGCGCCGGAGCGGCGCCGGGGTGGAGCTGGTGGTGCGCGACACGGGCAAGGGCATCTCGCGCGAGCTGTTGCCCCACGTCTTCGAGCGCTTCTGCCAGGGAGAGAATGGCCGGGAGCAGGGCGGGTTGGGGCTGGGGCTGGCCATCGTGCGGCACCTGGTGGAGCTGCACGGAGGCTCCGTGGAGGTGGTCAGCGGAGGGCTGGGCCTGGGCTCCACCTTCACGGTGCGCCTGCCGCTGCGCGCCCAGCGGCTGGAGGACGTGGCCTTGCAGGAGGCCGTGCTGCGCCTGCCGGAGCTCCCCGAGGCGAACGAGCAACCCCCCGTGTCCGAGGAGCTGGTCGAGGCGGTGGCCTTCTTGATGGGGCAGGCTGCTCGTTGAGAGACCGCCGCGGGCTGAAGATTCTTCCGGGGGAGAGGCTGGTGTTCTTACCGGCTCCCCCTCCTACGTTGGGCCTGGGGTGGGTGCTGTATGGCGGACACTCGCCAATTACCGCATCTGATCAACGGCTTGAGGTGTCCCCTGCGAGAGACGGGGGTGATCCGAGTCCGGCACGGTTCCCGCATTGGAGGAGGGGGTCCGGGCGTGGGTGGGACCCCGGACGTTTCCCTCTCGACACCGTCTGGAAGCTGCCGTGCAAGCGCCCCTGTCCGTCTGCCATTGCGCGAGTCCGCACCGCGAGAAGGCGGGCTGTCCAACACTCGTTCGCTCTGGTGGCGAGACGGCGCAGCCGGTCCGGGGGGCGACGCAGCTCTTCGAGCCGGTGTCCGAGCGGGACGACTTCGTCGGACAGACGTTCGGCAGCTTCCAGGTGGTGCGCGAGCTGGGCCGGGGCGGGATGGGCTCGGTCTGGCTGGCCGAGCACACGCTGATCCAGAAGCGCGTGGCGGTGAAGGTGCTGCACGCGCACCTGGCCCAGGAGCAGCGGCTGGTGTCGCGCTTCCTCTCCGAGGCGCGCACGCTGACGCTGATCCAGCATGAGAACGTCGTCACGCTGTACGACTTGTCTCTGCGGGAGGGGCGCCCGTACCTGGTGATGGAGTACCTGGAGGGCGAGAGCCTGGCCTCCTTCGCGCAGGGGCCGCTGGAGCCGGCGCTGGTGGTGGAGCTGCTCTCGCAGGTGTGCGACGCGCTGGGGGCGGCGCACGCGCATGGCATCGTCCACAGAGATCTCAAGCCGGCCAACGTCTTCCTGGTGCCCGGCGGTGAGGGGCGCCATCGGGTGAAGCTGCTGGACTTCGGCATCGCCAAGCTGTTGACGGAGCCGATGGGCCTGACGCCCACGCAGAACGGCTCGGTGCTGGGGACCCCGGAGTTCATGGCCCCCGAGCAGTGCTCCGGCGAGCCGGTGGACGCGCGCGCGGACCTGTACTCGGTGGGGGTGATGGGCTACCTGCTCGTCACGGGGAAGCTGCCCTTCACCGGGAAGCACCCGGCCGAGGTGCTGCTGGCGCATTTGATCAAGGCGCCGCGGCTGGCCCACGAGGTGCGCCCGGAGGTGTCTCCGGCGCTCTCTCAAATCCTCGCGCGGGCCATGGCCAAGCGCCCGGAGGACCGCTTCGCCACGGCGTCGGAGCTGCGTCAGGCGCTGCGGGCGTTGCTGGTGCCGGAGCCGGAGAAGCCGCCCGCGCTCACCGCTCGGGTGAGGGTGGCGGGAGCGCTGGGCTCGGCGGAGCTGCGCTGCGAGCGGGTGGGGCGCACCGGGCTCTTTCTGCACACCGAGGCGCCGCCGCCCGCGCTGCTCGGGGATGTGGGCTTGCTGCTGCGGCTGCCGGGGGGAGAGCTCCCCTGCACGGGACAGGTGGTGCGTCACGTGTCGGCCGAGCAGGCGCGGCAATGGAACATGGCGCCGGGCTTCGGGGTGCAGCTGCGCGACAGCGCGCCCGGTCTCCTGGAGACCTTCGAGCGGTTGCTCGCGGGCGAGCGGGTGGTGGCGCGCGCCCCTGCCGTGAGCAGCGCGCGGGAGGAGGAGCGGGCGGAGCTGGTGCTCCAGCGCTTCGCGAGCCGGCTGCAGGGAGACCACTACCGCATCCTGGGGGCGGCGTGGGATGCGGACTTCGACACGGTGCGGGTGAACGCCCGCGAGGCGCGGCTGGCGCTCGAGCCGCTGCTGAAGTCCCCGTTGTCCACGGCCCAGCGAGCGCAGGCGGAGCGGGCCCTGGAGCGGGTGACGGAGGCGTTCCGGGTGCTC
This sequence comes from Hyalangium sp., assembly GCF_045802625.1. Lineage (NCBI taxonomy): Bacteria > Pseudomonadati > Myxococcota > Myxococcia > Myxococcales > Archangiaceae > Hyalangium > Hyalangium sp. Next base: position 17,278 of record NZ_JBJMQP010000054.1, read on the forward strand.
GGCCATCCGGAGCGCCGGGCGGAGTACGACGCGAGCCTGCGCAACCTGGAGGGCTTGCAGCGGTGTCTGTCCGCGGGGCTCACCGTCTCCGCGCTGGAGGAGTGCCGGCGCAGGTTCGTCGAGAAGCATCGCGTCCCGGAGGGGCATGCGATCCTTCATCTGGCCACCGGCAATGCGTTCGCCGCGCAAGGCAAGCTCGAGGAGGCCCTGCGCTCCTACGAGTCCGCGCTGCGGGTGGATCCGCTGCACCTCGAGTCGCTCAAGCGCTGGCGCACCCTGCGGGCCCGGCTGCGCGGTGCGGCGCTCTCCTCTGCCCACCCCTGAACCCGCTCGCCTGACAGGCAGCAGGGCCCGGGCACCGTGCGAGCCCCCCTTGCGTCCGAGGAGCGCCTCCTCGTTAATCATCAGGCGCCATGGCCTCCGACTCCGACGACAAGCTCCCTCCCCAGGGGCGCCTCACACGCCTGCGCAAGCTGGCGGGCCTGTCCGCGCAGCTCGGCGCGGATGTGCTCAAGAGCGGCGCCCGGCGCCTGGCCGGTCAGGAGCCGGACCTGCTCACCAAGGGCATGGCCGAGAAGCTCGTCGCCACCCTGGGAGACCTCAAGGGCGCCGCCATGAAGTTCGGCCAGGCCGTCTCCATGGATCCGGATCTGCTCACCCCCGAAGTGCGTCAGATCCTCGCCCGCCTGCAGAACCAGGCCCCCGCCATGGGCTATGCCACCGTGGCCCGCGTCATCCGCGAGGAGCTCGGCGCTGCTCCCGAGGCCCTCTTCCGCGAGTTCCACCGCGAGCCGCTCGCCGCCGCCTCGCTGGGACAGGTGCACCGCGCCGTGCTCGGGGATGGCCGGCCCGTGGCCGTCAAGGTGCAGTACCCCGGCGTCGGGGACTCGCTCAAGGGCGACCTGGACAACCTGGGCATGGTGGTGAAGACCCTCTCCAAGGCCTCCAAGGCGATGGATGGCACGGCCTACTTCCAGGAGCTGCGCGAGGAGTTCCTCCTCGAGCTGGACTACCTCCGCGAGGCCCAGCTGTGCCTCGGCTTCGCCCAGAGCGCCGCGCGGCTGCCGGAGCTCAAGGTCCCCGAAGTCATCCTCGAGCGCACCTCCGGGCGCGTGCTCACGCTGGAGCTGCTGGAGGGCCAGACGCTCAAGGACTGGGTGGTGACAGCGCCTTCCCCCGAGGAGCGCTTCCGCGTGGCGCGCCAGCTCATCCTCGCCATCTACGGGCCCTTCTTCTGCGCCGGGGAGATCCACGCGGATCCGCACCCCGGCAACTTCATGGTGATGAAGGACGGCCGGCTGGGCCTGCTGGACTTCGGCTCCATCAAGGGCTTCTCCGAGCGCTTCGTGGACGCCAACCGCCGCATGTTCCTCCAGGCGGTGAACCTGAAGCCCGTGGACACCCTCGGCCTGAGCCGCGAGGTGGGCTTCACGCTGGAGCTGCCCGAGCCCGAGGCCGAGGCGCTCATCCACGAAGTGCTCCACATCGCCGGGCGGCCCATGCGCGCGCACGCGTACGACTTCGCCACCTGCGAGATCAGCCGCGACCTGAAGCGCCACTTCGCCAGGAACGCCGCGCGCTTCCTGAAGATCCGCCCGCCTCCCGAGGCCGTCATGTTCTTCCGCTCCACCGGCGGCCTGGCGCAGAACCTGCGGCTCATCGGCGCGCGGGGAGACTTCCGGCGCGTGTACCTGGAGGTGGCGGCGCTGCTGGGCTGAGCCAGGCGCCTGGCTCCAGCAGGGCAGTGACAGGGCGGCCGATTGCCTGCTCGCGCGCTGGGAGGTTCAGGCCTCCCCCCGCATGCCTAGCTTCGATGCCGAGAGGCCATCGCATGCGCCATCGACGTCTCTTCTACACCCGGGCCGCGAAGGCCCGGCTCCACAGCTTGCCCGCGCAGGTGCAGCTGCAGCTGGAGACTCACCTGGAGAACCTCTCCCTCCTGGCCGAGCGGCTCCCGCCCGAGCGCCTGCCCCTGTTCCTGACGCGCGAGGAGGAGGGCTTCGCCACCACGGCGCAGGGAGTCCGCGTGCACTTCGCGGTGACCACCGCGACGCACGCGCTGCTCATCCACCGCATCGACGCGGAGCCCAGAGAGGAGCGCGCAGCCTTGGAGCCGTCCGCCGTGGACAGCGGCCCCTGAGCCGGGCCGCTCTACTTGTTGATGGCGTGATTCGACGTGTTGGACGTCGGGCTCGTCGCCGAGCGGCCTCGCTTGTAGAGGTCCGTCAGCTTCTTGGCCAGATCGGCGCCCTGCACGCTCTTGGAGATGTAGCCGTCCGCGCCGGACGACAGCGCCAGCGAGCGCAGCTTGGACTCATCCGACGCCGAGTAGAGGATGAACTTGGTGCCCAGCGGCGCCTGAGCGCGCGCCAGCGACAGCACCTTGTCTCCGCTGAGCGCGGGGATGTTCACGTCCAGCAGCACCATATCCGGCGCGACGGAACGCACCAGATTGGAGACGCCGAGCGAGGACCGGTGGGTCTTCACCTCGAAGCCGTAGGATGACAGCGAACGTTCAGCGAGCACGAGCTGATCCTGATCATCGTCGACAACGAGGATTCGGATCTTGGTTTCCGACATGGTTCCCCCAGGGGGCAGGGTGATGAGCCAGTGAAGAGATTATGACCTCTCTCCGTGACGCAATTGAAGGGGGGGGATGAAGGAACTCGCTCAAACCCACCAGCCGGGCAGGCATCTCCAAATAAAGCAGTGAAGCGTTCAACACGGAGAATCGCTGGATAGCCCGCCCGTTTTGGTGGGGGATACGGGAAGGCGGGAATTCTGAAGGGCGAGGAGGCAGGCGCGGATGCAACCTCTGGGGTTGCCTGTTGGACACTGACGCGGATTGCTCCAGGTAGCCACTTCTTTCACGATCAGCCCCGGTCTTAGATTCTCACTGGCACCGCGGGCCCCTTGGAGGCGGTTGCCTCAATTCGCTGAAGCGATAAGCCATGCAAACGAGTTCTCTCATCCGTGTTGGCATCCTCGAGGATCAGCAAGTCTTGCTGGAGAGCCTGGTCACCGTCTTCGAGACTTCCGGAATCCCGGTGGTTGTGCGCAGCACCACCGTGGAGGACTTCCTGGCTCGGCTGCGGCAGCAGCCTCCGGACGTGGCGCTGGTGGATCTGCGGCTGGAGCACGCCAGTGGCGAGGTGAGCTCGGATGGCATGCGAGCGGTGGAGCTGCTCCATGACTTCCATCCGCACGTGCGCCCCATCGTGTTGTCCGCCCACCGGGAGGTGGAGCAGGTGGAGCGCTGCCTGCGCGCCGGAGCCGCGGGCTACCTGTGCAAGCAGACCGTGACATGCGCGACGCTGCTGGAGGCGGTGGAGCGGGTGGCGCGCGGCGAGCGGCTGGTGCCCCCGGATCTGTTCCCCACGGCGGTGCAGGGGGAGGACTCGGCGCAGGGGCGCGGGGTGCTCCAGCGGCTCACGTCCCGCGAGCGCGAGGTGCTGAGCTACATCGCCTCGGGCGCGGACAACCTGAAGATCGCCGCCTGCCTGGGCATCACCGAGCGCACGGTGAAGGCGCACATCACCAGCATCTACCGCAAGCTGGATGTGGAGAACCGGACGCAGATGGCGATGCTGGCGTGCCAGCTGGGCATCGAGCGCCCCGCGTAGCTATAGCCCGCCTGGCCGCCCGCGGTGTTGCCCATCCAGCCGCGGGTTGGACCTGGGGCCAATGGAGGCTGTCGGCGTGCGGACTCATCTTGTCCTCAAGCCCTGGCGGTGGGATCCCTCCTTCCCTGCCTTCTCTCGCCGCCGGTGCCCTGAAGGACGTTGTCCAGCGGGCCGGGGTAGAGACGCTTCCTCCCCTGCCCCGGTCCGCTGCTGCCTTGGCTGCTCGCGCCTCTCCGCCTCGAGTGTCGACTTGGAGCCCAGAGGCCCCAACCTGAGGACAATGCCGCGTTGGGCTTGGCAGCCCTATTGTGCCGCCCGCTTCTTTCTTGCTGGGAGAGTGCACATGCGGATGAAGGCTTTCAGGAGCACGGTGGTGGTAGGCGCAGTGGCCGCGGCCACGTTGCTGGGCTGGGGATGCAAGGGCGCGCAGTCGGAGCAGAACGGCGGCCAGAGCGGCCAGAGTGGCCAGAGCGGCCAGGGCACCGGCACCACCAGCGGAGGCGAGGGTGGGGCGACGGGCTCTGGCTCGACCGGCTCGGGCACGGGCACGCCGGTCAATCCGAGCCCCGGCATGGGCGGCGGCTCGGGCGGCTCGGGCGGCGGCTCGGGTGGCTCGGGCGGCGCCTCGGGTGGCTCGGGCAACTCCGGCACGATGCAGCCCGGCAGTAGCCAGCCGGGGAGCACGCCGGGCAGCTCGGGCAACTCCGGCTCGGGCCATTGAGCCCTTCGGGTTTTCCGTGTGGCTGGGGTGGGAAGGCTGCGTCCCATCCCAGCCTGCTGTCTCAGGGCTTGGTGGCGACCACGAGCTCGAACGGGCCCGGCAGCACCTCGGGCGCTCGGAAGCCGAGCTCCTTCAGCGCCTGCAGGTAGTACTCCACCTCGCGCAGCCGGCTCACGCAGCTGTCCACGCCCATGAGGAAGTAGGACCAGAAGAACTGGGCCGTCAGCCGCTCGGGAGTGCGGAACTCCTCGCAGATGAGGATCCGGCCACCGGAGGGCAGCGCCGCGTAGGCGGCCTTCATCAGCTCGCGCGCCGTCTCCGCCGGCCAGTCGTGCAGCACGCGCACGAAGGAGAGCACGTCATAGCCCTTGGGCAGCGGCTCCTTCAGGAAGTCTCCGCCCATGAAGCCCAGCCGCGCGCCCAGCCGGTGCGCCTCGCGCGTGCGCGTCACCAGGGCCTCGGTGGCCGGCAGGTTGTACACATCCACGGCGAGCCCCGGGTGCTGCTCCAGCAGGTGCGCCGCGAGCGTGCCATCCCCGCCGCCTACCTCCAGCAGCCGCTGGCCCTCGCCCCACAGCCTGTCGCCGTGCGTGCGGAACACCTCGAGGATGGGGCCCAGGCCCGCGGCCATGCTGGCCTCGAAGCCCGCCACCTGCTCGGGTGTCTGCGGCGGCCAGTCAAAGGACTCGCGGGGCATGCTCTTCTGCCCGCGCAGCACCTCGGGCAGGTGGCCGTGCAGCTCCTTCCAGCCGTACTTCTCGCGGTCGCGCTCCAGCGAGCGCGGGCCCACCACCTTGTCGGCCGCCTCGCGCAGCCCTTTCACCGCCGTGTAGCGGGCCTCGCTGATCGCGTCCGTCTCCTGCACGCGCTTCACCAGGCCCATGCTCTCCAGGCAGTCCAGGAATTTGTAGAGCCGCCCCGGCACCAGGACGTGCTTCTGGCTCAAGTCCCGCAGCGTCACGGGGCCGGCCTCCAGGTCCTCCAGCAGGCCCAGCTCGTGCGCCGTCTGCACCACATCAATGGCCCGCGCGCCGTTGAAGAGCAGGTGCAGCAGGCCGCGTGGGGTGAACTCCAGGGTGCTCATGCCTTCTGCCTCCGAGCCTCCGCCACGAGGGCGTCCATGAAGCGGTCCACCTCCTCCAGCGTGTTGTAGAAGTGCGGCGCCACGCGCAACATGCCCCGGTAGCTGCAGATGAAGCCCCGCGCCACCATCCGCTTCGCCACCTCCGCGTCCCCGGGGAAGCGCAGCGCCACCACGCCGGCGCGCTGGGACTCCTTCCGAGGCGTCACCACCGTGAAGCCCGCCTCATCCGCCCGCTCCATCACCCGCGCCGTGCACCGCAGCGAGTGCGCGCGGATGGTGGGCATGCCCACCTTGGCCAGCAGCTCCAGCCCCACCCGCGACAGTTGGGAGGGCAGCACGGCGGGGGTTCCTCCGGCGAGCCTGCGCGCCGTGTTGGCCCAATCGCGCGAGGGCTCGAAGGTGAGCGGGTTCTCCCCGGCCATCCACCCGGTGGCCGCCGGCCGCAGCGTGGGCAGCAGGGCGGGGCGCACGTACAGGAAGCCGCTCTCGATGGAGCCGCACATCCACTTGTGCGCGCCGCCCAGCAGGAAGTCCACGCCCAGCGCCTCCACGTCGACGGGGACGGCGCCCACGGACTGGTAGGCATCCACCGCCACCAGCGCGCCCACCTCGTGCGCGCGCTTCACCACGGGAGCCAGATCCAACATCGCCCCCGTGGAGCTGAAGGCGTGCGTGATGCTGACGAGCAGCGTGCGCTCATCGATGGCTGCGCACAGCCGCTCCTCGTCCATCCGCCCGTTCTCGGTGGGCACCACCACGGCCTCCGCGCCGTAGCGGCCAAAGGCCTTCCAGATGAAGGGGACGGTGGGGAACTCGAGATCCGTGGTCACCACGCGGCGGCGCTCGCCCTGGTAGTCGAAGCACGTGGCCAGCCGTCCCATGAGCGTGGTGAGGTTGGAGTCCGTCACCACCGAGCCGGGCGGCCCGCCGATGAAGCGCGCCACCGCGTCCATGTAGCCGAGCCAGTCCGCCCACCAGCCCTCCCACGCCTCGTCCCGCCAGTTCTGGAGCGTCTGCGAGTAGCGCTGGAACACCGCGTCCATGCCGCGCGGGAACGCGCCCGTGGAGTTGCTGTTGAGGTAGGTGCACTTCTCCAGCAGGGGAAACTCAGCGCGGACCGCCGCGAGCGTGGTGTCCATATCAGTATTGTCCCTGATCCTTCGGAGGCCGGGTCCAGTCCATCCCGACTGGATCCTGTGAGCTGCCACCGGAGGCTGCGTCCTCCTTCGCCTGGGCCGCGCGGCGCGAGGTGGGCGGCTCGGGCCGGGACCACGGATCGTCATTCTCCGGCGGCGGGGGAGCGGGCTGCGCCTCGCCGCGGCGGGGCGGCTCGGGCCGGGACCACGGATCATCCACCGGGGCGCTCGGGGTGGGCGCGCTCGCCGTGGAGGAGGGCTCCACCTGGGCCGCCGTCGTGGCGAGCGCCTGGGCCGGGCTCATCATCGGAGCAGGCTGCGCGGCAGGGGCCATCACCCGGGCGGGCTCGGTGGGGAGCGCACTCGGCGCGTGCGGCGCCGGCGCGGCGGGAGGCGCACTCGCCGCAGGGGGGAGCGGCATGGGGGCCCCGTGGGCCTCGCCGCCTGGGGCCCGCGCGTGCGCCGGGGCGGGGGGCTCCGAGGCCCTCCGGGTTCCGGGCGCGTAGCCACCGTCGCGCCGCCACGCGTTCGTCATCTCCGCGCGCACCTCCCACAGCTTGCGGAACAGCGGCAGCGTCATCCGGCCCGCCAGCACCTGCGTCGGCAGGCCGTCCAGCGCCTTGATGGAGCGGTCCACGCCGATGATGCGGCGGACCATCTGGTAGTGCGTGTACAGCCACGTCTGGAACAGCTCGTCCAGGTCCACGAACTGCTCGCAGATGCGCTTCAGGTCCTCCGAGCCGAACGCGCCGACCTTGTACACGTCCAGCAGCCGCAGGTTCCCGCGCCGCATCAGCGTGCGCTCCAGCGCCGCCTCCATCGCCTCCGCCGACAGGCGCATGGCGTTGTACCCGGGAGACTCCTGCCCGCTGCCGTTGCCCAGGCTGCGCCGGATGATCTGATACGTGTCCGGCGTCATCGTCTCCAGGATGTTCATCTCCGCCACCAGGCAGCGCATGGTGCGCAGCATCCGCTCCAGCCGCCCCGTGGCCGGCCAGAGCAAGTCGCCGTCCATCTCCGCCACCACCTCCACCGCCTCCTGGGAGATGAGCTTGAGCCACAGCTCCTGCGCCTGGTGGGTGACTTGGAAGAGCAGCTCGTCATGGTGCACGAGCTCCTCCGAGGGCGTCTGCAGGTTCAGCAGCGTCCCCGTCTTGATGTAGACCTCGTAGTCCAGCTCCCCCTTGCCCACCCACTTCTTCAGCAGGGGGTTGAACATGGGGGACTCCAGTTGGCGGCGTAACTTTTCAGCCTCACTGTAGTCAGGTGTACGCAAGGCTTAGCCCTCCAGCGAGCACGGGCGAATCAAGAGAGGAGACAGCCGAGTCAGCGAAAGCGGTGGAGCTCAGACCAGCGGCACGGGAGTAGGGCGGGGCTTGTGGCGGAAGGACTCGATCTTCTGCGCGAGCTCGGCGCCCTGGACGCTCTTGGAGAGGTAGCCATCCGCGCCCGAGCTGCTGGCCAGCACGCGCAGGCGGGACTCATCCGAGGCCGAATAGAGGATGAAGGTGGTGCCCGCCGGCGCCTGAGCGCGCGCCAGCGACACCACCTTGTCCCCCTTGAGCGAGGGGAAGTTCACGTCAATGAGGACCACGTCCGGTACGGACTGCTGGATTCGGGTGGAGACACCCAGCGCGGACAGGTGCGTCTCCACCTCGAAGCCGTAGGCGCTCAGCGAGCGCTCGACCAGATCCAGCAGATCCGGGTCGTCATCCACGACCAGGACGCGGAGCTTCCCCTCAGGCATGGCTCTTCCCCAGATGCTTGCGGATGGTGTCGAGCAGCTGGTCGCGATCCAGGGGCTTGGTCAGGTAGGCGGTGCAGCCGGCCGCCAGGGCCTTGTCCTGGTACTCGCGGCCCGCGTGGGCGGTGACGGCGATGACGGGGACCTTGGACACGGCCGCCGGCAGCGCGCGGATGCGGCGGGTGGCCTCCCAGCCATCCACGCGCGGCAGCGACAGGTCCATGAGCACCAGGTCCGGCGTGTCGCGCTGGGTGCGCTCCAGGCCGTGCTCACCGTCCTCGGCCTCGAGCAGCTCGAAGTTGTTGCCGAGGTAGCGCCGGACGATGTCGCGGTTCTGGGGGTTGTCCTCCACGTAGAGGATGCGCGGGGGGCGCGTGCTGGTGGTCGAGCGCTTCTGCAACAGCAGCGTCTTGGCCTGGCCAATCACCTCGTCGATGGCGTGGCCGCCCTTGCGCACGAAGGCGATCAGCCCGTCGCGCAGCGTGGACTGCTCGCTGAGGTCCAAGTCCTTGCCGGTGAGCACCACCACCGGCATGTGGAGGTTCTCCGTGCGCAGCCGCCGCAGCACCTCGAAGCCGTCGAGGTTGGGCATCATCAAGTCCAGCACCACCAGGACGGGCGGAGACACGCGCGCCTTGAGGAGCGCGTCCTCGCCGCTGTGGGCCTCGGAGGTGGAGAAGCCGGCGCGGCGCAGGCTGCGGCTGACGAGCTCGCGGGTGCTCGAGTCGTCATCCACCACCAGCACCTCGCCGCTGGCCAGGGCCTGGGTGCCCAGGGTGCGCGTCACCACCTCCACCAGGCGGTCCGGCTCCACGGGCTTGACCAGGTACTCGCACGCGCCCAGCGAGTAGCCGCGCGCGCGCTGCTCCTCCACGGACACGAGGATGACGGGGATGTTGGCCAGCGTCGGCTCGCTCTTGAGCTGGCTGAGCACGCTCCAGCCGTCCAGCCGCGGCAGGTGGATGTCCAGGAGGATGGCCTGGGGCTTCACCTCGCGCGCCAGCCGCAGCGCGCTCACGCCGTCGTCGGCCGGAATCACCTTGAAGCCCGCCGGCTCCAGCTGGCCTACCACCAGCTGCTGCATGAGCGGATCATCATCCACCACCAGCACCGTGCTGCCGGCGGCCAGCGGGGCCAGCTTCGCCGCCACCTCCTCCACCGTCACGGGCTCGGGCTGCTCCACCGGGTGGGTCGGCGCCGGCCCTGACGTCTCCAGCACGCCCGCCAGGCGCACCGTGAAGGTGGAGCCGCGGCCCAGCACGCTGGTGACGTTGACGTTGCCGCCCAGCACCTTGCTCAGCTCGCGGACGATGGCCAGCCCCAGGCCCGTGCCGCCCACCTTGCGCGTGGTGGAGCCGTCCACCTGACGGAACTTCTCGAAGATGTAGTCCACCTGATCGGCCGGGATGCCCACGCCGGTGTCCTCCACCGTCATGACCAGCTCGTTGCCCTCGGCCCGGGCGCCCAGCGCCACCTCACCGGACTCGGTGAACTTGGCGGCGTTGCTCAGCAGGTTGAGCATCACCTGCCGCAGCTTCAGCGCGTCGGTGCGCAGGTAGCGCGCCCGCTCCTCGATGTTCAGCGTGAGCGCGACGTCCTTGCCCTTGAGGTACTCGCGCACCGTGGCCTGGCACTCCTCGGCCAGCTCCTGGATGTCCACGCGCTCCACGACGACTTCCACGCGGCCCGCTTCGATCTTCGACAGATCGAGGATGTCGTTGATCAGCGCCAGCAGCGTCTTGGCGTTCGTCTTGACGACGTTCAAGTCGCGGCGGCCATGCGCGGTCAGGCGGCTGCCCTCCTCGCGCATGAGCAGATCGCAGTAGCCGATGATGCCGTTGAGCGGCGTTCTGATTTCATGGCTGAAGTTGGCCAGGAACTCGCTCTTGAGGCGGGCGGCGGCCTCGGCCTCGCGGGCGCGCTCCTCCTCGTTGCGCTTGGCGATGGCCAGCTCCGTGGCCAGCCGGTCCAGGTCCTCGTTCTGCTGGCGGATGAGCTCCATCTGCAGCGCGCGCTGCTGGTAGCTGGCCAGTGAGCGCGCGGACACCGAGCGCGTGCGCTTGATCTCCTCGAGGCTCTCGGCCAGCTTCTTGTTGGCCGCCTCCAGCTCCTCCTTGGAGGTGCGCAGCACGTCCTCGTTCGCCTTGCGGTCGGTGATGTCCTCCGTGACGCCCATCACGTAGAGGACCTCGCCCTGCTCGTTCATCAGCGGCACCTTGCGCGTGCCGAACATGCGGTCCTTGTCGATGACGCGCGCCACCTCGTCGAAGACCTTGATGCGCTTGCTGGCGATGACCTCGCGATCATCCGCCACGAAGGCATCGGCCTGCTTCTTGGGGAAGTAGTCGTGATCCAGCTTCCCCACCAGCCAGTCCTTGGTGGTCTTGAACGAGTCGGCGAAAGTTCGATTGGCGACCTTGAGCCGCAGCTCCTTCGCGTCCTTCACGAAGAGGAGGAAGGGCAGGCTGTCGATGATGGTGTTGAGCAGCCAGTTGCTCTGCTTGAGCTCGGCCTCCGAGGCCATGTGCTGCTGGTGGCTGGTGAGCACCTGATGCTCACGCGCGAGCACCAGCCCCAGCCGCCCCAGCTGCTCCTCGGTGAGGTAGTCCCGGGCGCCGGCCTGCGTGGCGGCGCTCAGCGTCTCGTCGCTCCACTGACGGGACAGCACGACGAAGGGCGTGGTGCCGCCCTTGTCCTTCCACAGCGCCTGCACCTGGGACAGCGGCAGCGCCGGGGACTCGGTGCCGATCACCGCCAGGGACCAGGGCTTGCTCAGCGCCGCGGCGAGTGTCTCGGCGTTGGTGGCGCGCTCCACCTCCGCTTGCGGCGCCACACGGCGCAGCGCGCTGCGGACCTGTTCAGTCTCGCGCTCGCTGGTGAGGAGGAGGATGCGGTGGGTAGGGCTTTCGGTTTGCGCGGGGGGGGAGAGGCTCATCAGTTGGATCCGAACGCCAGCACGGTCAGCGTGGTGTTGATGTGGAACCCCGAGTAGATCTCGAAGTGCACATTCATTCCAGCCGCCGTCGGCGCGGAGCGCAAGGTCTCGGCAAGCTCCGGTATCTTACCCGTGGAGCTGGCGTACCACATACGACCACCGCAGTGAAACAGGAGGGCGGCCTGGGGGTTGTGTACCCGCCTGGGCAGCTCCTCCGTGAAGAAGCTCTTGGTCATCCCCGCCATGTCGCCAATCTTCATCAGCTCCAGCTCGGAGCCCTCCTCCAGCAAGTTGGCGAAAAGAATGGAGTTATCCTCGAGGATGGGCTTCCACGGGGCGCGGATGAAGTACTCGCGTCCCACTCGCAGCGCGGTCGGCCGCACCGCGAAGCCCTGGGGCGTGCCGAACTCCAGCTGGTCCGGCCGGCACCCGAGCAGGTCCGCGTAGCGCAAGGCCGCCGGCTTGCCGTCGATCTCCAGCGCGCGGGTGTGCGTCTCGTCGACCTTGGTGATCGTCATGCGCTCGCCGGTGGGGATGTACCAGTGCGAGCGCAGCGCGGCGAAGGGGGCGTTGGTGCGGAACAGCGCCACCAGCACGCAGTCGGTGGACACCTCGCCGTCCACGTGCAGCTGCGCGGACTGCTTGCTCATGTCCGGGTTGCTGTCGCTGGCGCCGCCGCCCACCAGCACCAGCGTCTGGTTCTTCTCGAGGATGCCCAGCAGCAGCTCCTCTTTCTTGTAGCGGAAGCCGTCGTCAATCACGAGGCCCACGTACTTGCGCGGATCCAGATCCGCCTGGCGCACGCCCAGCTCCTCGCAGGCGCGGCGGATGGCGGTGGCGCCCGCGGACACCGCGTCGGCGGTGAGCCCGGTGCCCAGCCCCAGCCCCACGTCGAAGTCGCCGGAGAGCGCGCCCAGCACCACCTGGCCGGAGTAGATGCCGGTGTTGTCCAGCTCGCCCGCGGTGGTGGCGCCCACCAGGCGGGTGCCCTTGGGCAGGCGCTCACGGATGGCGCGGTTGAGCGCGCTCTGGTCGCGCTCGCGCGAGGCGTACATCATCACCAGCTTGGGCGTGATGGCACCCAGCTGTTTCATCAGGTCCTCCGCGGCCGCGACGGGCTCCTTCTCCGAGGTTCGAGCCGTCTGCATCTTCACCTGTGCCATGGAGGACCTCCTGATTGAGTGGAGCGGCTAGAGGCCGCTCTTCGGGTGTGTAGTGTGGCAGGTACTGGTGCACTGCTGGAAGGATTCGCGCCCACCGCCCACGTACATGTTGGTGAGGTCGCCGAACATACTCGGGGGCACCTTGCCATTGTGCTTCTTCTTGGTGTCGTCGGCCTTGTGGCACGAGAAGCACGCGGCCTTGCTGGTGCGCTGGATGCTCTCATTGTTCAGGTGGCACTTGCTGCACTGGGCCAGGTCCGCGCCGAAGCGGTTGGAGCGCGAGTGGATGAAGTGCACGCGCACGAAGATGGGGCCCTCCAGCTCGAAGCCCAGCGGCGTGTGGCAGCCGGCGCACGCGGCGCGGTTGTCGTTGGCGTGCAGCACGTTGGCCAGCTCGCCGCCCTGGCTGTGGCAGGAGTTGCACGGGCCGGTGGTCAGCGGCGCCAGGGTGTGCTGCGCGGTGCCCACCTGGATCTCGATGGTCTTGCTGGCGGGGATGTCCTCGCCCATGTACACGCGGCGGCCCTTCACGGTGACCAGATAGGTGCCGGGCACGGCGTTGGCGGGGAGCTGGTAGGTCCACTTGTCACTCACCGGAGCATCCCACCCAGCGTGGGCCGGATCAAACGCGCCGCCGAACAGATCATTCCCCTTGGGGAAGGTCTGGAACTGGGAGAAGACGCCGTCGCGCTCGAACGTCGCCACCGTCTGCACTTCGGTGTTCGGATCCACGAACGCGTCCATGTCGATGACGGAGCGGATGGGCTTGATGAGCTGGGCCGGCCCGATGATCTGCGTCATCAGCATGCGCTCGCGGTGCTTCCTCCGGTAGTACGTCGCGGTGGGATCGAAGAACGCGTTGTAGTACTCGATGCCCGAGGTGCTCTGGCCCGAGATGACCTCATTATACGTGGGAAGGGAGCCCTGGGGGTGCAGCCGGTTGCCGGCGCCATCCTTGAGGGTGAGCTGGAACTGGATGGCCGTACCCGGAGCATAGGTGCCATCCGCCTGGGGTGCGGTCACCGGGTTCACGTCGATGTTGAAGCCGTAGGCGTAGGCCGGCTGGGCCACCTGCTCCACGGGGATGGTGTAGGGGGCCACCGGGCGCAGCGACCAGCGCAGGCGCAGCGCCTTGGTGCGCGGGTCCAGGGTGAGGATCTTGCTCTTGCACGGGGTGCGGGCGTTGCGCAGCTCCACCAGCGCCTCCTCCATGAAGCTGGTGGACCCGGTGCAGTCGGTGACGGTGGGGCAGCCGTACGTCCACTGGATGGCGCGGAAGCGGCGGACGAAGAAGTCGTCATCGTCCCGGCGCTTGTCGTCCGAGCCCGCGTTCAGGACGACGGGCGCGGCCAGGATGTTGCCGTTGCCGTCCACCTGCTCCACCAGGAAGAAGCTGGGCACGCGCATCCACGCCGCGTCGCGGTAGAAGCGGCGGCGGTGGTAGCCGTCCGGGCCGGCGAGCAGCTCGAAGGCCTGCTCGGCCAGGTTGATGCCGCCCCAGCCCAGGCCGCTGAAGTCGCCCGTGCGGTCCAGCCCGCTGACGCCCTCGTCGCTGGTGGCGTTCATGCTGGAGCGGATGTCGAGGGTGTTGACGTAGAAGGCCTGGCCGGCGCGCAGGCGCAGCGGCGCGCCCGAGCCGTTCTCCACCGCGAGCGCCAGGGCCACCGCGCTGGTGTTGCCCGGCGGGGGGGTGAGGCTGTCGTCGCCGTCGTCCTGCAGGGCCTGGGAGTGGGCGCTCATCGCGGAGGCAGCCTCCGGCTCGCCTTGAGGTCCGCAGGCGGACACCAGGGTTGCCAGTGCAACGAGCAGGAAGCCTACACCGAACGACCCCACCCGGTGGGTGGTCTCGTACTTCGTCGCCGATGGTGCATTCGTCTCACGCATGGTGGCCCCTCCTTGCGAACCCGGAGATGAGAGGGCATCCCCGGCTTCTTGTTATGTCCCCTGAGCTCTCTTCTTATCCTGAGAACCCGAGAGGATCATCATTTCCGGCTTTCCCCGGAAGAGATTGTTTCGAGCCATAAAAAGAATATCCGTTTCGGAAAGAACAGTTCAACAAGTAAGAAAAATATCCTGACCTGTTGAACCGAAACCGTCGGATTCCCCCTGTTTCCGTCCCCTTCTTTGAGAGAATGAGACATTTTCGGGCTCCCTTCTTCCCGGAAGGGAACGGGACATGGGCTCGAGCTTTCTTGACTTCCCTGTTCAGTCCTTGCTGCAAACGAACGGTAGCAGCGGCTGGATACGCGGCGATATACGCCCAAAGTGGTATGTGTTTTACACACAGTGTACAGAATGGAGAGAGCTGGAGGACGCTTGTGAGGAGGCGGCTCGGCTCGCGGATCGGGCGGCGCTTCGGGCGGCCGGACTGAGCAAGAGAGGTTGACTCACCGGGTTGTGTGGCGCGGGCGGCGGGCCTGGGGGCTCCTGAGAGCGGCAGTCCCAGGCGCTGCGGGATGGCCTTCGCGCGGGCGGGGCGTTAAGAGGCGAGCCCCTTTTCTTCCCCGCGCTGCCGACTGCCTATGTCCCTCGTCGAAGGTCTCAAGGTCCGCTACCTCCCCCAGCCCGAGTGGGGCGTGGGGCACCTCGCCATGCTGGAGGACGGAGGCGCCAAGGCGCTCGTGTTCTTCCCTGCCCGGGAGGACGCACCGGTGCTCGTCTCCACGAAGGGTGGCGCGCTGGTGGCCCATGCGCTGCCCTCAGGCGAGCCCATCGTCACCACCAAGGGGCGGCAGGCCACGGTGGTGCGCGAGGAGCCCGGCGCGCGAGGCCTGCGGCGCTACGTCATCCGCTACGCGGACACGGGAGAAGAGGACGAGATGCCCGAGTCCGAGGTGCGCGCGCTGCCTCCGCGCTCGGATCTGCTCTCCACGCTGCGCGAGGGCCGGGTGGGGGACGCCAAGGCGTTCATGCTGCGCAAGCAGGCGCTGGTGCTGGATGACGAGCGGCGCTGCGACGCGCTGGGCGCGCTGCTGGCCAGCCGGGTGATGGTGAAGCCGCACCAGGTGGGCGTGGTGCAGCGGGTGCTGTCGGCGCGGCGGCCGCGCTTCGTGCTCGCCGACGAGGTGGGCCTGGGCAAGACGATTGAGGCGGGCATGGTGTTCAGCGCCCTGCGGCTGTCGGGGCTGGCGCGGCGGGTGCTGGTGGTGGCGCCGAGCCACCTCACGGTGCAGTGGCTGGTGGAGCTGTTCCACAAGTTCAACCAGCTGTTCACGCTGATGGACTCGGACCGCTACGCGCAGTCGCTCAAGGAGCAGCCCGAGGTGTCCCCGTGGGAGCGCTTCCCGCTGGTGGTGACGAGCCTGGAGCTGCTCTCGCGCACCGAGGAGCACCGGCGCGCGGTGGCTGAAGAGGGGGCGTTCTGGGACCTGGTCATCATCGACGAGGCGCACCACCTCAAGGGCGAGAAGGCCTTCGAGGCGGCCCAGGCGCTGGCGGGCAATAGCTGGGGCCTGCTGCTGCTCACCGCCACGCCCATGCAGCTGGATCCGGCCGAGTACCACGGGCTGCTCACGCTGATCGACGCGGCCACGGCGCCCACGGTGAAGGGCTTCGAGGAGCGGCTGGCCCGGCAGGAGGAGCTGTCCAGCGCGGTGCGCGCGCTGCTGGAGGGCAATGAGCCCGCCAAGGCGGTGAAGGCGCTGGCGAAGCGGTTCCCGGACGACGCGAAGCTCCAGGCGCTCAAGGTGCGCGAGGCGCTGCTGGAGCACCTGGCGGAGACATACAGCCTGTCGGAGCGGCTGGTGCGCAACCGGCGCGCGGTGGTGGGTGGGTTCTCCACGCGGCGGCTGCACCGGCACCCCGTGCAGCTCTCCGCCGAGGAGCTGAAGACGCGCGATGCGGCGCTGGCGGCGCTGGCGGGCTCGAACCTGCGCGGCGCGCCCCTGGCCAACGTGCTGCGCCGGCTCGAGTCCAGCCCCGCCGCCTTCGCCGGAGCGGTGAAGGCCAACCCGGCGCTCAAGGCGGCGGACCTGAAGCTGCCGGCGAGGGACGCCAAGCTGGTGGCCTTCCTCGGGGTGCTGCGCGGCATCTGGGCCTCGGAGGCGAATGCCAAGGTGCTCGTCTTCACCGAGAGCCGGGACACGCTCGAGGCGCTCCAGACGGAGCTGGGGCGCGAGGGCGTCGAGGCGCTCGGCTACCATGGGGACTTGCCGCTGGTGGAGCGGGACAGGCAGGTGGCGCGCTTCAGGGACCCCGAGGGCCCGCAGGTGTTGTTGTGCACGGAGGTGGGCGGCGAGGGCCGCAACTTCCAGTTCGCCCACCACCTGGTGCACTACGACTTGCCCTGGAGCCCCGCCACGGTGGAGCAGCGCATCGGCCGTCTGGACCGCATCGGCCAGACGAAGCCGGTGGAGATCCACGTGTTTGATCCGGTGGGTACGCTCGCCGCGGACGTATTGATGTTGCTGGCGGACGCGGTGGGCGTCTTCGGCGAGACGGTGGGCGGCCTGGACGCGGTGCTGGAGGAAGTGGAGAACCGGCTGGCGGACCTGGCGCTGCTCCCTCGCGATGCCCGAGTGGCGTACGCGGCGGAGCTGAAGGCCAAGGTCGAGGCGGCGCGGGCGCAGGTGAAGCGCGCGTATGATCCGCTGTTGGACCTGCGCTCCTTCGACAAGCCCGCGGTGGAGCGGCTGGTGACGCGCGCCCAGGCCCGCATGGGCATCGAGGCGGACGAGGAGGAGGAAGAGGAGCAGCCGCTGGAGGACGGGCTCTGGGGCGTGGCGAGAGACCTGGACGAGCGCCTGGAGGAGACCGTCACCGAGCTGGCGAAGCGGGTGGGGCTCCGGGTGGACACGGACGAGGAGGTGGAGGCCTTCCAGTGTGCCTTCCACTTCGGCCACGCGCTCAACGTGGAGGCGCTGCCGGGGCTGGACGTGATGGAGGACCGGACGGTGCTGGGCACCTTCTGGCGCGACACGGCGGTGGAGGCCGAGGAGCTGGAGTACTTCGCCACCGGGCACTCGCTCGTGGAGGCGCTGTTCGGCTTCTTGCGAGACGGGCCCTACGGGCGCAGCGGGTTCCGCTACATCGAGAAGCGTGGGCCGCTGAAGGCGCGCGGGCTGGAGCTGCTCTACCACGTGCAACTGCCCGAGCCCGAGGACACCTCTCCGGGCGCCCGTGTGCCGAGCCGTCAGCTCGCGCGCTTCCTGGAGCGCACGCTGCTGCACGTGGCGGTGGCGGAGGCGCCGGGCGGGGCCAAGGCGGACGCGAACCTGCTGCCGGTGCTGGAGGCGGAGGGGCGCGCGCTCAAGGGCGACGAGGTGACGCGAGCGTTCCCGGACATCCGCGGCTTCGTGGACGCGGCGGTGCCGGTGGGCCAGAAGGCCGCCGAGACGGAGCTGAGCAAGCTCGCGGCGAAGGCGAAGAAGGCCATCGAGGCCGAGCGCGACACCGCGGTGGCTCGCATGCGGCTATCCCTGGGACACCAGGGGCTCTCCGCCGAGGCCCTGGACGAGCAGCTCGACGCGGAGCGCCTGCACTACGAGCGCCTGTTGAGGACGCTCGCGGGGGCGAAGGTGGTGCTCGACTCGGCCTGCGGCTTCGTCATCAACCGCTGAGCGGCTGGCTCAGGCCTTGAGCTTCTCGCGCAGGGCCTTGGCCCGGCCCTGCATCTCTGGATCCATGCTGGTGAGCTGGATGGACTTGAGCCGCTCGTCCAGGCTCTTGGGCACCTTGGTCTTCAGCTTGCCCTCGGCCTCCATGGCCTCCAGCTTCGTCAGCGCCTTGTCGGCGATCCGCTCGCGCGGATGATCCAACAGGCTGTCCAGGAAGTACGTGTCCTCGGGCAGCTCCGGGTACTTCTCCAGGTACTCGACGACGCCCGCCACCCACTCCTGGCGAGACTCGGCCTGCTGCAGCTTCTGCATCGCCTGCTTCTGCGTCTTGCGCTTGCCCTCGGGGTCGAACTTCTCGGCCAGCCCCTGGGGCAGCTCGCCGCCGGTGAACAGCGCGTCCGCCGCGGTCTTGTACTTCTGATACGACGCGCTGCGCTCAATCCGCTGCTGCGCCGGGTCATCGTGACGCGAGTGGCTCTTGCTCTTGCCCCGCATCGCGTCGATCTCGCGCCAGCTCTTGTTGCGCTTGCCGGAGAATCCGCCGCCGTCGTTGTCGTCCTTGTCTCGTGCCATCCGTCAACTTCCCTTCCGGGCCTTCCACAGCGCCGCCAGCCCGCGCCGCACCAGGGTGCGCACCCGCGCGAGCTCCTCGGCAGAGAGGGGGTGCTCCTCATCCTGCTCCGCCTCGAACAGCGCTTCCTCCGCATACGCGGTGAGGGCCTGGGGCACTGGCGGAGCCTCCGTGTCCTCCCTCAGCGCCGCCGGATCCACACTGGCAAGTCCCGGCGGCCAGCCCAGCTCCAACATGGCGTGCAGTTCGAAGAGCAGGTGGCGGGCTACCGCATATCCTTCGTCCGTGAGGCCCGCGCCGTCAAGCTCGCCCAGCAGCGCATCCTGCCGGTTGTCGAAGGAATGCATCCGCCGCGTGCGCTCCTTCTCCTCGTCTTCCAGATAACGCCAGGCAGCCTCCACGAATTCGCTCCCCGGCTCGCCCGGGGCGAAGGGAGGGGGCCTCACGGGCTTCACCTTCTTCGGCCGCGGGGGCCGGGGCTCCTCCGCGCCTCGTACCGGCTTGCCCTCGGCAATCAAGTCCCACAGCCCCAGCAGGTTCTCGAAGAGCCGCTGGGCCACCTCGGGCGAGGGGAAGCGGGGCTCGCTCGGAAACAGGGTGGGAATGACGGAGGTGTGCGGCTGGCCCTCGGAGTGGGCCTGGCGCATGTGGACAATCACCTCCGAGGTGTCACAGGGGCTGCCGGCGAGCTCCAGCAGCCCGTCGAGCGTCTGCGCGCCCTCGAAGTGGTGGACGAAGTCGCTGCCTCTTCCCCGTGAGCGGCTCATGGTGGCCGTAACGCTAGCCTCGGTGGCGAGGGGACGCACGCACGCATGCTAGGCTCCGCCGCTGGATGAACAACCCCTCGCCAGAGAAGCTGAAGGCCGCAGTGCAGGCGCTGTACCGGGTGCGAGCCGTGGAGGGGCCTCCCGGGGACAATGGTCAGAAGTCCGTCTGGCACATGTGCGCGCAGGGGGCGGAGCTGCTGTCGCTCGTGGACATGGAGGGCCGGGTCCAGCGCCAGGAGCTGACGCTGCTGGGAGACCACTACGTGTGGACCAGCGGACAAGGGCTGCGCACCGGACGGGTGGAGACCGAGGGCGGCTCGAAGGCGAACCCGGCCGCGGCCGTCGTGCACACGGATCCGCAGCTGGTGCCCTTCCGGCTCATGCGGGCCGCGCTGGCGCTGGAGAACTACGAGGGCGAGGACCGTTACATACTCCACATGAAGCGGGTGCTCGCGCTGGCCCGGGAGGGCCTCGAGATGCGGGAGGCCTCCGTCGTCACCCACACCGCCGAGCGGCCCAAGGAGCCGGAGGCCCCGGCGCCCACGCCCCGGGCGATGAAGCCCACCTCCGAGGCCGCGCCGAACGTCCCGCGATCCTCCAAGTACGAGGGAATCATGATGTGGGTGGTGTTCGGTATCGGAGTCATCGCCGCGTTCGTGATGCTCATGCGGATGCTCTGAGCGTCGGCGACGAGCTGGGGAGCCCGGGGGCGCGGCGCCTTCACGAGCTGAGCGGCCATGGCCAGCTGCAGCACCTGCAGCCCATAGCGCTGGATCTCGGCCGCGCGGTGGAGGATCTCCGGCGCCAGGGGGCCGGGAGTGGGAGTGCTCCACAGGGTGGCGGTGCCGCCATGAGCGGGCCAGGCCACGCGCGAGTCCGAGTCGAACAGCACCACGGTCGAGGCCCCCGCCAGCTCGAGCGCCTGCGCCGCGGCGCCGAGCTGCTTCAAGGAGACATCGTCCGAGATCTCCAACCCCACGAACCTCCCCGCGAGCACTTCGGGCACCTCGGCGGGCGAGGGGCTCAAGGAGAGGGTGAGGGTCTCGCCCCCTTGCACGGGAGAGAGGCGGAGCGTGCCACCGCTGTCCAACCGAGCACGCCAGGACAGGGCGAAGGGCTCCTTCATGGCGGAGGGGAGCAGCAGCTCCAGCGTGCCGGCCCTGGCCGCGAGGACGGCGAAGAGGGGCTGTCGAGCCTCGAGCCACTCCACCGTCGCGGGGCTGGCCGCGAGGGGGTGTTGCCCCACCAGCTCCACCGAGTGCGCGCCGGCCAGGCGGCTCGCCTCGAGCAACTGGCGCACCGCGCTCCCGGAGAGGCGGGCGTCCACCAGCAGGGGCATCACGGGCTCGGGGAGGGCGCCGGAGGAAGCGGGCACGCCCCGCGCCGAGTGGAGCGAGGCGGAGAGGGCCTCGGCGAATTGCTTGGGCGAGTTGCTCCAGGAGAGGCGGTGCCCAGCGCTCGAGACGACGCTCTCCAGCGAGGCCATGGCCGCGAGCGGCCGAGGTGTGGAGGCCCGGAGCGTGGGGAGGGCCTCGAAGCCCATGGGCAGGGTGATGGAGTCGAGGCCCTCCTGATGGGCGCGCTGCTCGGCGAAGCGCAGCGGGTGGCCATCCAGCATGAGCAGCGAGGTGACTGCGGCCGCGAGGAAGGCGCTGCCCATCCATCCTCGCGCGGGGCTTGCGTCGCGGAGGGCCCGCCAGACGAAGAGCACTCCCCCCAGGGTGGCGAGCAGGACCTGACAGGCCTGGCGTATGGGCCGCAGGTGCGCCATGTCCTCCGCGGCCCCGCTCAGGAGGTTGACGCGCTCGGAGAGGGGCGCCTGGGGCAGGTGCGTGAGCAGCGTGAAGAGCTGGCGCGCCTCCAGGGCTCCCACCAGGGCGAGGGCCGCCAAGACGAAGGCCACGGCGATGCCGAATAACAGGCTGGCCGTGGAGCCCCGAGGCGCGGGGTGCCACTTCCCCGCGGCGGAGACTCCGGCCATGGCCAGCCCGAGGCCCACGCCCATGAGCAGCGCCGCGCTGATCCAGGCGCCCAGCATCCGCGAGGCCATGGCCTCTCCCACCCCGAGCGCCAGGGCGTTGCGCGCATCCGAAGCCCCCATCCCGGCGAGCGCCGCCACCGTCCGGCTGACGATGGCCTCGGTGCCCAGCAGCCCCACCGTCCAGGGCAGGGTGGCCATGCCCAGCATGACGGCCAGGGGCACCAGCCGCCCGGTGCCAATGTGGCAGACCATCAACGTGAGGAAGGCCAGCTCCACCAGCCCCGAGAGCACCACCAGGGGCGCGAACGGCCCCGCCGCGCTCATGAGCCGCGAGAGCTCATCGGACCCTCCGCTCCAGACCACCAGGAGCCAGGAAGCGAACAGAACGGTGATGGGAGCGGTCGCAGCCGCAACTACACCGGGGGCAAGGCTCGGTCGGGCGGTCACAAGCATTTCCCGGGAAATTAGGTAGCCCGGGTATATCCGGTAAGTCAGACCGGGGGCCGACCGACCAGCCAATAAACGACGGTGAACACGCCGCCGATGATGGGGCCCAGGAGGGTGCCGAGGATGACCAGTCCCATGCACTTGCCCGGCTCGCAGCCGATGTTGGCACGGGCGAAGAATCCGAAGATCAACACCGGCACGTGGAAGCCGAGGAAGAACAGGCCCACCCCGCGCACCACGAGCCCGCGGTACCAGGTGCGCGTCATCAACCGGAAGACGATGGGCACTAGGAAGAGGGTGGTGGTGGCGGCGGTGGCGAGGGCGGCCTGACGCACCGCGACGGCCCAGCACGCCAGCGCGGCCAGCGCCAGTGCGGGCCCCAGCAGCAGCGCGTTGAGGTTGGGCGGAGACGGCTCGCGCGACATTCCAAGGTGACGCTCGCAAAGCGGGCGGCCCGGGGCAAGACATGAAGCTTGGGGGACGACTGAGGGGGCACCTCTTCGTGGGCGCGTTGCTGGATCCGACGGTGGGCGGGATGCTGCGTCCCGGGAGCCTTCGCTTCCGTTCTGCCGAGAGTGAACAATGCACGCTGAGGCACTGCTGCGCAGGTGGACGGCCCTCCTGCTGTACGCAGCCCTGCTGACCACCGGCTGTGCTGCGGTGAGGCCTCCTGATCAGGGAGCTGTGTTGCGGGATACAGCGGGCGGTGCACCTCACCGCAGGGGATCCCAGCCTTCCTTCCATGCTGGCCCCAGCAACCCGCTGAGGCTGCACCGCAGTGGGGCCGGGCGCCTGGCGGGTACAGAGGTGGCCAGCGGCGCCGTGCAGCAGGATGCCTTCGAGCAACTGCTTCTGTCCGCGGGCCTGGAGATGCAGGACGAGTGGCCCGTGGGGGACAGTGCCCTCACGCCGAAGCAGGCGTCCCGGTTGCTGGCAGTGCTGCTGCAGAAGCCGATGTCGCTGGCCAACTTCCCGCCGCGCCTGGGGGCCAGCTACCTGCTGCGCGAGGTGCTGGCGGGCGGCGAGGTGTCCCGGGAGGAGCTGCTGCGCCGGGTGGGGCGCTTCAACCGGGTGGCCGTGCTGCGGCCAGATGGCTACCTGGCGTGGGTTCTCAGTGGGCGCACGCAGCAGAAGGCGGGTCCGGTGGAATGGCGGGACGGAGCCTTCCGCGCGCTGGGCTTCGAGCTGGGGCGCTTCTACGTCAGCAATGGCTACGTCTTCCGGCCGGCGGACGAGCGGCTCCAGCCCGTGTTCGATTCGTTGCAGGTCGAGGTGTACGACGACGCAGACGTCATCAGCCGCACGCTGGACGGGGCGCAGGATGCACTCGTCGAGTTGGCTCTCGCGATTGGGAAGCTGCTGACGTATCCGTCAGACAGCCTCGCGGCATTGCGGAACCTGCCGACAGGGGTGGCCGCCCTGATCGCCTCTTCTCCGGAGTACCTGGAGCGCTTCGAGAACATGACGCGCGGAGAGCAGGTGGAAGTGCTCTCCAAGCTGACCACCACCCTCATCGTCACCTGGGGCACCGCGGGAGGGACCAGTGGCACGCTCCCGGTGGCGCTCGGGGGCGCGGAGGCCACCGTGCCAGTGCTGACCCTCTCAGCCGAGGGCATGCTGGTGCTGGAGCGCATCGCGGTGCCGGTGGGCACTGTGGCGACCTCGGTTGGCGCGGGAGTCGGCGGCGTCTACGTTCTCTCCACCGCATCACAGGGGAAGCGCACTTTCTCAAAGGGCGACCGTGCTGCGGGCTTGGAGAAGGCAAAGGACGCGAACGGCGTTCCCCGATGCGAGTACTGCGATACAGAGCTGGAGCCGAATGCAGGCCAGCCGAATTCCTACGAGGCTGATCACCAGACTCCATACTCTAAGGGCGGGTCGAGCACGCAGGACAACCTCGCTCCAGCATGTCGGACGTGCAACCGATCCAAAGGACCACGAACCCCCGAGGAGTGGAAGCCATGAGCAAGGAGATCGCCGCTTTCGTGTGTTCGCATGTCTTCGAGAAGCGGAGCCCTGTCTTGCTGGTGTCACACGCCGAAGGAGACTGGCAACTCCTGTGCGGCGGCGCTCACGAGGAGAGCGAGATCCCGCGCGTCGTCGGGTTGAGTCACTTGGTGGGCGAAGATCCGAGCCTTCGAGTCGTGCTCGATCTTCCGGAGCAATGGGAGGCAGAGCGAGCCTCGCCAGCAAGTTCGTGGGAACGTCGCCCTATCGCGTGATTGAGGCCACGCCTCAGGCGGCGACGGCGCCTTCACCCAGCAGTTGTGCGTAGCGGCCCTGGCGCGCGACCAGCTCCGCGTGGGTGCCGGACTCCACCACCCGGCCCGCGTCCAGCACGACGATCAGATCCGCGTCCCGCACCGTGGACAGCCGGTGCGCGATGACGAGCACCGTGCGGCCCTTCATCAGCTCCGCCAGCCCCGCCCCCACCGCCGCCTCGCTGGCCGCGTCCAAGGCGCTCGTGGGCTCGTCCAGCAACAGAAGAGAGGGGCGGCGCAGGAAGGCCCTCGCCAGCGCCAGCCGCTGCCGCTGTCCACCCGAGAGCCGCGAGCCTCGCTCTCCCACCGGCTCCTCCAGGCCTCCCGGCAGCGCTCGCACGAAGTCCTCCGCGTGCGCCAGCGCCAGGGCTTCCCAGAGCTCCGTGTCGTTCGCCTCGGGACGGCCCAGCAGCAGGTTGTGGCGCACCGTGCCGGAGAAGAGCACGGGCTCCTGCGGCACCCACGCCATCTGGGCGCGCACGCTCGAGGGCTTCAGCTCTGGCAGCGGTACGCCATCCCAGCGCACCGTGCCCCCGCTCGTGGGCAGGAAGCCGAGCAGCACCGAGAACAGCGTCGTCTTCCCCGCTCCCGAGGCTCCCACCAGCGCCACCCGCCCGCCCGCGGGCACCGTGAGGCTCACCCCGCGCAGGCCTTCACGGCCATCCTGATAGGTGGCGCGCACGTCCTCCAGCACCAGCGCCTTCGCCAGCGGACCCGCCTCTCGGCCCTCGTCCGGCGGAGCGGGCTCGTCCGCGATGGAGAAGAGGCGCTCGGCCGCCACCAGGCCCGTGAGCACCTGCGAGAGCGTGCCGCTCAGCGACTTCAACGGCTGGTACAGCAACAGCGCCGCCGCGAGGAACGACAGCAACCGCCCCGCCAGCGCGGGCTCGGCCGCCACCGCTCGCGCGCCCCACATCACCACCAGCGCCACGCCGACGATGCCCAGCATCTCCACCGTGGGCGTGAAGGCCCCGCGCAGGAAGAGCGAGCGGCGCATCTCTCCCAGGTAGCGCTCGGCCTCCGCGTCGAAGGTCTCCAGCGCTCGGGGCACTCCGCCGTAGGCTTGCACCACGGGCAGGTTCTGCAACTGCTCGGAGGTAAGCGAGCTCAGCGCGCCCAGGCTCGCCTGAGAGCGCGTGGTCACCTTCTTCACCGAGCGCGCGAAGCGCGACACCGGAATCACCATCGCCGGCATCACCACGAAGGTGAGCAGGAACAGCTTCGCGTCGATCCACGCGCAGGTAAGCAGCAGCGCCAGCACCTGCATCCCGTCCTTCACATAGGAGGACAGCGCCTGCGTCACCGAGAACTCCACCAGCGGCACGTCCGCGGTGAAGCGCGAGAGCAGCTCGCCCGAGTGCCGCCGCTCGAAGAACGCCGGAGGTTGGGTGAGCAGCCGCGAGTAGAAGAAGCCTCGCAAGTCCGCCATCACCCGCTGGCCGAGCCGCTGCATCCACCCGCCCTGAAGGAACTGGGCCGTCGCCTTCACCACCGCCACCGCCACCAGCAGCAGCGGCAACCGGCGCAGCAGCTCGTCCGGAGGCAGCCTCAGGCCCGCCACCAGCACCGCCTCGCCCGTGAGCACCGCGCGCAGCAGCGGCCCCACCAGCCACGCGTACCCGGAGGTCGCCGCCGCGGCCAGCACCGAGGCTCCCAGGCCCGCCACGAGCAAACGCCGGTACGGCCGCAGATAGCTCAGCAGGCGACGATAGAGGTGCGGGGAGGGACGGGGCGCCAAGGCGGCGCGGACTCTCTCACCCCAGCGGGGCCGGTCCAAGACGCTTCAGGGAAGGGGCCACGCTTCCTCGGCTGCCCAGCCGCCCACCAGCCTGCGCACGCTAGCCCGTACGTTGCTGTAGGCGAGTGTGGCGGACAGCTTTCCGGGAGCCATGGACATCAACGACACGAACCAAAAAGAGGCGCTGTTCAGTCCAGGCTGTGAGCCGGTCGTCGAGGACGAGGAGCGCCGGCGGCTCCTGTGGCTCATGGCGGAGTACTTCCGGACGATCGGCTACACGGACATCAAGGCGAGGCTACCGGGCTTCATGCCTCCGCCTGTCCTCTCGGGAACCATCGAGGATCATCGGCCGGACTTCACCTGCCGGCAGACGGACTCGGCCCGCACCCCCATCATCCTGGAGATCGTCACTCCGGACATGGTGGAGGATCCCGTCACCGAGAACCGGTGGAGCCTGCTGGCCAGCGCCGCCAAGCTCTACAACGCCGAGCTGCACTTCGTGGTCCCCAAGTGGTCCGCGATCGGCCCGGTGGACCCGGCACTCAAGCGCCGGCTGGCTCGCATGGAGCTGACAGCCAACCGTGTCTGGCTGGTGTAGCCCCCGGCTCGTTCACACCCCTGGATTGCTGGCCTCAAACCCTGCGTTATAGTGGATCAGGTTTTTACGCAGGTTGAAAAGGCCAATAAATCCAGGGGTTTGACGAGATGCCAGCGGCGGCGGGACAGAAGCGCGACTATTACGAAGTTCTTGGCGTCCAGAAGAACGTCAGCCCGCAGGAGCTGAAGAGCGCCTTCCGGAAGGTGGCCCTCCAGTACCACCCGGACCGCAATCCGGGGAACCAGGAGGCCGAGGAGAAGTTCAAGGAGGCCTCCGAGGCGTACGAGGTGCTCAGCGATCCCGAGCGCCGCGCCCGGTATGACCGGTTCGGCCATGCCGGCGCCAGCGGCGGGGGCTTCGAGGGCTTTGGCGGCTTCCAGGGCGTCAACATCAACGACATCTTCGGGGACATCTTCGGAGAGATCTTCGGTGGAGGCCGGGGGCGCGGCCGGACGAGCCCGGGCCGGGGCGCGGATCTGCGCTACAACCTGGAGATCGCCTTCGAGGAGGCGGCGTTCGGCTGCCGCCCCAAGGTTCCAATTCCGCGTCCCAAGAAGTGCGAGGTGTGCAGCGGCTCGGGCAGCAAGAGCGGCATGCCTCCCAAGCCGTGCAGCACCTGCGGCGGGGTGGGCGAGGTGCGCTTCACGCAGGGCTTCTTCGCGGTGTCGCGTGCGTGCAGCGACTGCAACGGCACGGGCGCGGTGATTCCGGATCCGTGCTCGAAGTGCCGCGGCTCGGGCAAGGTGGCCTCCGAGGAGGTGCTCGAGGTGAACATCCCGGCCGGCGTGGACAACGGCACGCGGGTGCGCCTGTCGGGCATGGGCGAGCCGGGAGATCGAGGCGGGCCGGCGGGAGACTTGTACGTCACGGTGATCGTCCGCGAGCACCCGCTGTTCCAGCGTGAGGACTACGAGGTGTTCTGCGAGGTGCCCATCTCGTTCACGCAGGCGGCGCTGGGGGCGAAGATCGACGTGCCCACGCTGGATGGGAAGGTGAAGATGACCATTCCCACGGGCACGCAGTCCGGCAAGGTGTTCCGGCTGAAGGGCAAGGGCGTGCCGCACCTGCACAGCCAGCAGCGCGGAGATCAGCACGTGCGCGTCATCGTCGAGACGCCCACGGAGCTGTCCGCCAAGCAGCGCGAGCTGCTGGAGAAGTTCGCGGAGCTGTCGGGCGAGGAGTCCCACCCGCAGTCCAAGACCTTCTTCGACAAGGTGAAGGAGCTGTTCGGCTAGGCCAGAGCGAGTTGGATTCTCACGTCGCGGCCTGAAGCGCTACGCTTCGGGCATGGCTCGTGTGTACCTCGTGTCCGTGCTGCTGTGGGCACTGCTGCCGTTCCAGGGGCTTGCCCAGGCTCCGTCGCCGCCTCCGCTGGTCCCCGCGGCCTCCTCGCCCGATCCTGATGCTCCGGAGGGCGCGTCCCCCGGCGAAAGCCCTGACGGGGGCTATGACGGCGAGGAGCCGTCCCGGGGCGAGCTCATTCCGCACCGGTGGGAGTCCTCGGGGGACGTGGGGCTGGGGGTGCCGCGCATTGCGCTCGAGGCTCTGGTCGGGTTCGGGTTGGGCTTCGTGGGCGTGGTTCCCGGAAGCCTGTACCTCATGTCGATCTCGTTCTGCGAGGACTGCGACGTCAGCACTTCTTCGATTCTCTTCTCGCTGGGACTGGCCACGGTGGGGCTGACGGGCGGAGTGGCGCTCGGGGTCAAGGTGGGCGGGGCCCTCATGGGAGGGGCGGGCCGGTTTCTCCCGACGTTGCTCGGCGCGACCTTGGGGTTCGTGGGGGGGGTCTTCGCCGCGTTCCCCTTGAGCAATGCCTTCGATGGAGGCTGGATCGTCTCCCTGTTCTTGTGTCCCATCACGGGAGCGGTCATCGGCTACGAGCTGTCCCACGCGTATGAGCGTGAGAGCAGCGCAGCGGTTGGCACTCAGGTGGGTTGGATCCCTCTCATCAGCGTGAGGCCCTCGGGCGGACTCGTCGCGGGGCTGGCGGGCCATTTCTGAGCTCGAGCTCCATCCTTCTCATCTTCTGATGGCCTGACACCCCGCGCGATGAGGCCGCCTGGGGCTGGCCGTGTGCGCGCGCCGTGGTTACCTCGGTGGAGCCGCTCCTACCTCGGCGGTGGGCGTGTGCCTGCTCAGCCTTCGACGCTTTCACGTGGTGTGAGGGCGCCGAGTGCCCGCGACTCGACGTTCATCGAGATCATAGCGAGCGGGCCCTCACCAACTCGCGAGGCCATGCACATCTGGGCTGCCACCACCACAAGGTCGGGGGGAGTTCACGTGGCCACGTACCGACTCGTCCGTAAGCTGGCCGCGGGCGGCATGGCGGAAGTCTTCCTCGCGAAGGTCGTCGGAGCCGAGGGCTTCGAGAAGCCTGTCGCGGTCAAGCGCGTCCTGCCCTCGCTCGCGCAGGACAAGGAGTTCATCGAGCTGTTCCTGCGCGAGGCGAAGCTGACGGTGTCGCTGCAGCACGCCAACGTCGTCCAGGTGTTTGATCTCGGTGGAGCGCGCGGCCACTACTACATGGTGATGGAGTTCGTGGACGGAGAGAACCTCCGTACGCTCCAGCGGGCCGCCGCCGGGCTGCAGGTGGGCCTGGGCCTGCGCGAGGTGTGCTTCATCGTCCAGCAGGTGGCCGAGGGCCTCGCCTACGCGCACGAGAAGCTCGATGCCTCCGGCCGGCCGCTCAACATCATCCACCGCGACATCAACCCGTCCAATGTGATGATCGCCGCCGCGGGCGAGGTGAAGCTGGCGGACTTCGGAATCGCCAAGGCCGCCAACGTCCAGGGCGGCACCCAGGCCGGCGTGGTGAAAGGCAAGGTGGGCTACCTGGCCCCCGAACAGGTGCGCGGCGGCCCGGTGGATCAGCGCGCGGACCTCTTCCTCCTGGGGCTGCTGCTCTATGAGCTGCTCTCGGGGCAGCAGCTCTTCAGCGGGCCGGACTACTTCCAGATCATCCGCAACATCTCGTCGTTCGACGTGAAGACGGTGGTGCCCGTGCCGGGCGTGCCCGCGCCCCTGTGGAGCATCGTCACCCGCGCCCTGGCGCCGGATCCGGTGGCTCGCTTCCAGCGTGCGCGCGACGTGTCGGACGCGCTGCAGAACTTCCTCTTTGATCATCGCCTGCGCGTGGGCCCGCAGGATGTGGCCAAGCTCTTCGCGCGCTGCTTCCCCACGCGCCGCTCGCCGCTGGACACCAGCACGGCGGGGACGGTGGAGCCGCGCGGCGAGGAGATCCGGCTCGGCGCGGAGGGGGCCTCTCCTCCAGGCGGGTCGCGCACCATTCCCGTCCGAGCCGCCCTCTTGCAGGAGCCGCAGCGCGCCGCGGCGCCGAAGCCTCCCACGCCCGCTCCGGTCCCCCAGCCGCAGGCCGCCGCGGCGGCGATGGCGGGGGAGAAGACGGTGGCCATCCGCACCAACAGCCGGCCGGAGATTGCACGCCCCGCCGCGCCGCCCGCGCAGGTTCAGAGCGCCAGTCCGGAGCCGGGGCGGCGACTCAGCCCGGTGCCCCAGCCGCAAACGGCTCCCGAGGCCTCGCGCCGCATCGTCATCCCGCCGCGCTCCGCGTCCGCTCAGGTTCTGCAGCTCGGTGCGCTGCGCCCGCGTCCGTCGGTGCGCCGTCCGTTGGGAGAGCTGTTGCTCGCGGCCGGGAAGCTCACGGAGGCACAGCTCCGAGGCATGCTCGAGCGCCAGCGCCGCGAGGGCGGCAGGCTGGGCGAGCGGCTCGTGGCCGAGGGGCTCGTCACGGACGAGGAGCTGGTGGCCGCCATTGGCGAGCAGCTCGGCATTCCCTTCATCGCCGAGCACCAGATCCGCGCGCTGCCCGTGCCCACCCCGCTGCTGTCGCTGCTGCCGCTGGAGCACGCCGAGCGCTTCGAGGCCGTGCCCCTCACCCTTCAGGGCAAGGAGCTGTTCTGCGCCATGCGCGAGCCGCAGAACCTGGAGCGGCTGGACGAGCTCCAGTTCCGCACGGGCTATGCGGTGCGAGGCATCCTCGCCAGCGAGGGGGCCATCCGCCGCACCATCAGCCGCTTCTACCGGGGCGATGATCCCCAGCTGGGCCCCGACTGGGCCAACATGATGAAGGTGAGCGCGTCGGAGACGCAGCTCGGCGTCATGCCCTTCGCGGACAAGCACACCGGCACCCGCGAGCGCGTCCTCGATGAGACCTCTTTCTCGCCTCCGCCAGCGCAGCCGGCGCCGCCGGTGCAGCAGGCCGAGCCGCCTCCTCCCGCTCCTGCGCCTCAGCCCACGCGCACGCCGCCGCGCTCCCTGGCGCGCATGTTGCTCGTGGTGGCGGATGATCCGGAGCAGCGGGATGCAGCCGTGCGCCTGTTCTCGAGGCAGGGCGTCGCGGCGGCGGGCAGCTCCAGCGCGGAGGCCGAGCGTGCCGTGGCCCTAGGCGGCATCGAGGTGGCCCTCATCGCCAGTGACACGATCCAGGACACGCCCGCGGTGGTGGCCCGGCTGCTGAGAGTGGCGCCCACGGTGGAGGTGCGCGTGCTGCCCTCGCTCGCGGAGGCCCTGGGCGGCGAGGCGGGCCCGCTGGGACGCGCGGCGCGGCTGCATGCGCGGGTGCTGGATGCGGCCCTGGCGGCCCTGGGGGGCGCGGGAGTGCAGGGCGCGGCGCTGGCCAAGCTGGCGCGGCGTGTGGCGCTGCGGCTCGGGGCAGGGCGCGCGGAGGCCGAGCGGGCCTCGGCCGCGGCGTATGCCATGGCCTGCGCTTCGCGCCTCGAGGGCAAGGACATCTTCGTGAAGCCCTCGTCCGAGGCCGTGCGCGCGTTGCTCGGCCGAGATGCGGGGGAGCTGGCCTCCGTGCTTGGCACCCAGACAGAGGGCAAGGCGGCTCCTCCGCCGGGTCGAGCGGCCCTGGCGCTGAGTGCCGCCACCGCGCTGATGGAGGCGCTGGGGAAGGCCTCTCCCACGCCCGATGATGCCTCGCGTGCGCTCGTGCGGCTGCGGGAAGAGGGCCGCGTGCCCGCCACGGCCCTGGAGGCCCTGGCCGCCGAGGTGGCCGACCTGGTGCTCGGTGATGCCACCTCGCCCATCATCGTCCTCGCCGAGCCGGATCCGGCTCGCTCGGCCACGCTCCAGGCGCGTTTCCTCGCGGATGCCATCCGGGTGGTGCTCGCGGACTCGGCGGCGCGGATTCAGGAGCTGCTCGCCGGAGGCGCCAGCGCGTTGGTGCTTGGCTCGCGCCTGCCGGATGGGGAGGCCGCCGCGCTTACCCGCTCGCTGCGCTCCGCCGCACCCACCGCCGCGCTGCCCATCTTCATCCTCGCTCCCCCGGAGCATCCGGGAGTGGTGGAGGCGGGGCTCGATGCCGGCGCGGATGACGTGCTCACCTACCCGGTGAACCCGGATGTGCTCGCGGCCAAGGTGCGCCGGGCCCTGCAGCCGCGCCGCTCCCTGGCGGCCGTCGCCGGCTGAGTGCAAGGGAACGTCCTTGCGCCCGAGCCGTGC
The DNA here is from genome assembly GCF_045802625.1 of Hyalangium sp. Taxonomy (NCBI): domain Bacteria; kingdom Pseudomonadati; phylum Myxococcota; class Myxococcia; order Myxococcales; family Archangiaceae; genus Hyalangium; species Hyalangium sp. Next base: position 49,068 of record NZ_JBJMQP010000054.1, read on the forward strand.
CTCGCGTCATAGGTCAGGTGGCTCGGCGCAGGTGAGCCCTCCGGGCCGCGCGGCGTGGCCGAGCGCCCACAATCCTCGAGGCAAGCCCGCGGAGTGTCAGCCAGTGGGTGGGGCACGGGCTCTGCAAGTGCTGGGACGTCTTCCCCGGAATCTTCCCGTCGCTGGATTGTCGACGGAGGCGCACCCACACTGCTATGCACCCCCCCACCATGGAAGTCCTCTCCACTTCGCGCCGAGCCCTGGGGCTGGCGCTGGCGCTGCTGCTGACCGCCTGTCCGAAGACGACCACTCCCGTGCGAGGAGGCGGCGGAGGCCCCGAGGTCCCCAACCATCCTGTCGAGCACGGGGAGAACGCGGAGACGCCTCCCTTCCCGACGAAGCCTCGCGTGGAGGCGAAGAAGGACAACGCGGCGGACGCGGCGCTGGCCCAGGCCATCGAGACCGCGGCGCGAACTGCGGACAAGAAGCAGGCGGCCGAGGTGCTGCTCGGGGTGCGCAAGGCGTACCCGGAAACCACCGCGAGCCAGGAGGCGCTCTACCGCGCTGGCGTCCTCTACTTCGAGTCCGAGGACTACGCCAACGCGCGCAAGGCCTTCAATGAGCTGCTCTTCGAGAACCCGCTCTATCCCCAGGCCGAGGACGCCAAGCGCAAGCTGGCCCTCTCCGCGCTGGAGGTGGGCGCGTACCGGGATGCGTACCAGACGCTCTCCAGCCTCGCCGAGCGCGCCCCGGAGGGTCCCGAGCGCGACAAGCTGCGCGAGGACGCCGAGCGCGCCGCGGAGGGCGCCGGCATGTACGGCGTGGCGCTCGACATCGCCGTGAAGGCCGCCGGAGACGCGAAGACGCCCGAGGCTCAGGCCGCCGCCGTGGCCCGGGTGGAGCAGCTTGTGGAGGGCCGCGCGGCCTTCGTGGACATCGCCCGCGTGTCGGAGGGCATGTCTCCGCGCCACCCGGCCTGGCCCGTGCTCACCTTCAAGCTGGCGCGCATCTACTACCACCTGCGCGACTGGACGCGGCTGGAGGAGACGCTGCAGCGCTTCCTGCAAGAGGCCCCCAACTCTCCGTTCGCCGGGCAGGCCAAGGAGCTGCTGTCGCGCTCCACCCGCCGCGTGGACGTGCACCCCAAGACGGTGGGCGTGCTGCTGCCCATGAGCGGCCGCTTCAAGCCCATCGGCGAGGCGGTGCTGCGCGGCGTGCAGCTCGCGCTCAACGGCAGCGACATCGAGCTGGTCGTCAAGGACACCCAGGGCGAGGTGATGCAGGCCGGGCAGGCCATGGAGCAGCTCGCCTTCGACGAGGGCGCCATCGGCGTGCTGGGGCCGCTGCTGCCGGATGACTCGCGCCGCGCCGCGCTGGTGGCCGAGGAGCTTCAGGTGCCGCTGCTGACGATGACTCGCACCGAGGGCATCACCGACATCGGCGCCAACGTGTTCCGCAACATGCTCACCAATTCGGCCCAGGCGCAGGCCATCGCCGACTACGCGATGAACGTTCGCGGCTTCAAGCACTTCGCCACGCTCTACCCGAACATCCCCTACGGCGTGGAGATGGCCAACGAGTTCTGGGACGAGGTGGTGTCCCACGGCGGCGTCGTCCGCGGCGCGGAGAGCTACGCGCACGATCAGACGACCTTCACCACCGAGGCCAAGAAGCTGGTGGGCCGCTACTACCTGGAGGACCGGGCCGACTACCTCGAGGGCGTCCGCGACGTGAACTCCGAGAACATGGACGCCTTCCGCAAGCGCAAGGCCGTCGAGAAGCTCAAGAGCGGCCTGGAGCCGGTGATCGACTTCGAGGCCATCTTCATCCCGGACGACTGGAAGCGCGTGAGCCTGGTGGGCCCGGCGCTCGCGGTGGAGGACATCGTCACCAACGCGTGCGATCCGAGAGACCTGGAGCGCATCCGCAAGACGACGGGCAAGAAGGACCTGAAGACGGTGACGCTGCTGGGCACCAACACGTGGAGCAGCCCCAAGGGCCGCTCGGGGCTGCCGGAGCTCATCGAGCGCGGCGGCAAGTTCGTCACCTGCTCGGTGTACGTGGACGGCTTCTTCGCCGACTCGCAGCGGCCCGCCACGCGCAAGTTCGTCCAGGCCTTCCGCGAGGCCTACAAGGACGTGGACAAGGAGCCCGGGCTGCTGGAGGCCATCGGCTACGACTCGGCGCTGATGCTGCGCCAGATCATCCAGAAGCAGAAGCCGAAGACCCGCGCGGAGCTGCGCGATGCGCTCTCCAACCTGAAGAACTTCGAGGGCGCCACGGGCCGCACCTCCTTCAGCGACAAGCGCGAGGCCGTGAAGCCGCTCTTCCTGCTGTCGGTGGACAACAAGGGCGTGAAGGAGCTCAACCCGGAGGGCACCGCCACGGGAGGCTCGGGCTCATGAGCCACCGCCTGCGTCTGCTGCTCGGCGCGGTGCTGGCGTTCGCGGTGGGGTGCTCGCACGGGAAGGCCACGCTCGCTCCGGACACGCTCTCGCGGCTGGAGGCGACGCCCGGTGGCTACCTCGCCGGAGCCGCCCAGGGGCTGGAGGACGGGCCGCTGCTCAACAACAAGGACTTCGTCTGGTCCCTGGCCTTCTCCCCGGACAGCTCGCGCGTGGCGTACACGCACCTGGGCTCGAAGTTCTACCTGCTCGCGCTGTGGAGGCTGGCCACGCCGGCGGTGCTGGTGTCCGACCAGGACGTCAACCCCTACGAGGCGGACCTGGAGGCGCTGGCCTTCTCCGCGGACGGCTCGCTGCTGGCCACGGCGGGGCGTGACGGCGAGGTGCGGCTCTTCGATGGCGCCACCGGCGAGCCCCGGGGGCATGTGCTCACCGAGGAGCCCCTCACCGCGGTGGCCTTCCACCCGAGCGGCCACTACCTGGTGGCGGGCAGCGCGCGGGGGCTCGTCTCCATCTTCACCGTGCCGCAGCTCTCCTTCGTCTTCGAGGCGCGCGCCCACGCGGGGCAGGTGAGCGCGCTGGCCTTCGCGGCGGACGGGACGCTCTACTCGGGCGGCTGGGACAAGCACGTGCGCGTGTGGGAGACCCGCGAGGAGTCGCTCCGGGCGGATCAGGCTCGGGTCATCTTCGAGCGGCGCGGCGGCTTCGCCGTGGTGCGTGGCGCCGTGAACGGCAAGGCGCAGGCCTCCTTCGCGATGGACACGCGCGCCCCGGCCATCATCCTCAACATCGAGACGGCCACCCAGGCGGGCATCGACGTGGCCTTCCTCAAGGACACCGTCACGGTGCCCACGCCCTTCGGCAACACGGTGGCGAAGCTGGCGCGAGCCCAGGCCCTGCGCTTCAAGTCCCTGCCCGTGGAGGGCGTGGACATCGCGGTATGTGACGTGTGCGTCCCCTCGGGGGCCCAGGGAGTGCTGGGCACGCCCTTCACCGAGCGCTTCGACATCGCCTTCGACGAGTCCACCCACGAGGCCATCCTCACCGCGAAGACGGGAGCGCCCCCGGGCGCGCAGGCGCAGGGGCTGGCGCTGGAGCCCAAGGCGGACTTCGCCTTCGAGGGCTACGTGAATGATGTCACCGTCGACGCCAAGGGCCAGCGCCTGGGCGTGGCCTTCTCGGAGCAGAAGGCCGAGCGCAACCGGGCCGTCTACGAGCGCGAGAAGAAGCGCATCGAGGAGCCCAAGGCCCCCTTCAACGCGGGCGCGCTGGTGGACGCCTCCTCGGGGAAGATCCTGCGCAAGTGGTCCGTGCACGGCGGCGTGGTGGCCACCGCGAGCATCTCTCCGGATGGCCACGCGCTGGCCACGGGCGGCTGGGACAAGCACCTCTTCCTCTTCACCGAGGGCAAGGATCAGCCCCAGGGCCAGCGCGACTTCGGCTGGTCCGTGCGCCGGGTGCGCTTCAGCCCGGATGGGCGCTGGGTGGGCGTGGCCGCGTGGACGCCGCAGAACCCCCTTGGGAACCAGGAGAGCGATCCGGCCGCGGCGCTCTACCAGGTGGACTACGCCTCGCCCCAGGTGGAGCGGCGCTGATCAGAAGTTCTGGAAGATGGCGCTCTCGGGCAGCCCGCGCGTCCGGAGCGCCTTCATCACGCCCTGCACCATCTCCCGCTGGCCGCAGAGGAAGGCCAGCGTGCCGGGCCGGAGCGGCTCTTCGATCAGGTGCGCCTGCACGTAGCCGGTGAGCCCCTGCCAGCTGCCCGCGTCGGGCTGGCTCACCGTGCGGATCACCCGGATGGACGCCTTCTCCCAGGCCTCGAAGTCCCGCGCGTAGGCGAAGGAGGTGGGCGTGCGCACGCCGAAGTACAGCGTCACCCGCTCATAGGCCGCGCGCTCTCGCCGGATGCTCTCGATGACGGAGCGGATGGGAGAGATGCCCGAGCCGGTGGCGAACAGCAGCAGGTCCTTGCCCCGGGCCTGCTCCAGCGGGAAGCCCTGGCCCTCGGGCGGGCTCACGTCCACCTGTCCACCCAGGGGGAGCTGGATCAGCGCGTCCGTCAGCGGGCTCCCGTCCTTCACCAGCAGATCCCACCGAGCGGAGCTGCTCGGCGGCGAGGCCAGGGCGAACAGCCCCTCGTCATGGCCCGGCAGCCGCAGATGGACATACTGGCCCGGATGCCGGTGAGCCCCTCGCAGAGGGGTCTCCGAGAGATCGAGCGTCAGGTCGGTCAATCCATCCGCCGCGGGCGAACGGGCGACCAGGGTGGCCGGGTGCCATTGCGTCATGTCTTCCCCGTTTTAACCCACGAGCGCGTCAGGCGCTGCCCTGGTAGCCTTACGGCTGTGAAGGCCATTATCTGGATCGTCCTGTTCCTGTTGGGGCTGGCCGGGGTGCTCATCCCGATCTCCTACCTCTACAACGCCAGCAAGCTGCCAACGATGGACAGCGAGTATGACGTCGAGAAGAAGCTCAAGAGCGGCATCGAAGGCGAGCGGATGAGCCTGGTGGCCGGCATGTACGTGAAGCCGGACCGGCCCATCACCTTCAACCGGCCGGACTTCAGCCGGCTGCCCAAGGATCTGGTGGCCATCTACATCGCCCAGATGGGGTGCCCCCGCTTCTTCCAGACGCCGCGCGAGGATGGGACGGCGTGGGCGTGGCGGCTCTTCCTGGGCGTGGCCACCGGAGGCCAGCCCCCGGGAGATGGCGGCTGTGAGCGGCTGCTGGCCTTCCGCCTCGCGTGGAAGCTGGGGGTGCGCGACGCCACGGAGCTGACGGTGGCCGCCAACAAGCTGCACGGCTTCCTCCAGAAGGATCAGCTCATCGCGTACGACTTGGCCATCATCACCTTCGAGCGCGGCGTGGTGGGCGTGGAGGATGCCGCCTACAAGCTCTTCGGGAAGGAGCTGGACAAGCTCTCGCTGTCGGAGCTCGCCGAGCTGCAGCTCGCGCTGCCGCCGTACGGCTACTACAACGATCTGAAGACCTGCCAGAACGCCGCCATCATGAAGCAGAACCGCGATCTGATCCTGAAGTACACGGCGGGCATGGAGCTGCTCAGCCAGGACAAGGTGAACAACGCCATGGGGCAGCCGGTGTTCTGCACCCAGCGCAAGTAGGGCGGCACCCTGCCGGCGCCCCTAGCGCTTCAGGACGTTGCCCTCGATGAAGTTGAGCATCTGCGAGACCTTGCGCAGATCCTCGGCATCCCTCGCCTTGAGGGTCTCGGCACGCAGCTGCTTGAGCTGCCCGAGCGCGGACTTCGCCGCCGGGAGATTGTTGTCCACCTTGAGCCTGGCCTGGATGTCACGCTCGAGCCGGCTGATGTCGTCGAGCACCTCGGCCGAGCCGGGCACGTTGCCGCTCGGGTGGGGACGAGGCCTGGGTGGCTGGGCCTTCGAGGTATCGTCCTGAGCCACGGGCTTGCCCGTCTCCGGCGGCTTTGAAGGCTCGATGGGCGGGGTGGCCGGGTTGGGAGTCACCGGGTTCGGGGACACCGGAGGAGGGGTGGCGCCGACCGGGTGGGCCGGAGACGTCTCGGGAGGAGTCGGCGTGGGCGTCGGCGGAGCTGGCTTGTCGGGCGGCGTGCCGGTGACGGGCGTGTTCGTGACCGGAGGCGTCGGGGCCGGCGTGGGCGTGCTGCGGCCCCAGATCAGCAGGCCGACGACGGCCAGGAACGCCACGGCGCCGATCACCACCGGCATCACCCGCCGCATGGGAGACGGAGTAATCGCGGCACGGACGTCGGCGGGGATGACCTCGGACGCGATGGGCGCCGGGGTGACGGGCTGGCGCGCGGGCGCCTCCGCCACCTGGACGATCTCGTGGGGGACGGTGGCGGGCTCGGAGCGCTGGGCGGCTTCCGAAGCCTGGGCCTGCGGCTGTACCGGCGCCGCGCCAGCGGGCGAGGGGCCAACGGCGGGGACAGGAGCCGTGGTGGGATCGGCGATGATCGTTGCGGGGGCAGGGGCGGGCGTGGGCACCCGGCCCCCCGCGGCGGCCTGGGCCGCGGTCTGGGCGCGCGTGGGCCGCAGCATGGTGCGCCGCAGGCGGTGGAGCTGCTGCCGCAGGGCATCCGCGGAGCTGGGCCGCGCCTCCGGATCCTTCGTCAGCATCTGGAGGATGAAGGCATCCAGCGCGGGCGGCAGCTCGGGCACGAACTCCGAGGGACGCGGCGGGCGCGCGTCCACGTGCTTCATCAGCAGATCCACCGGCGAGGTGCCGATGAAGGGCAGCCGGCCGGTGACCATCTCGAACGTCACCACGCCCATGGCGTACAGGTCCGTCATCGGCCCCACGGCCTGGCCGCGAGCCTGCTCTGGCGCCATGTACTCGGGGGTGCCCACCACCATGTCCGTGCGCGTCTGCGCGGTGCGCGCGGCGGCGCCGCTCTGGCCCTGCTTGGCCAGACCGAAGTCCAACAGCTTCACGTAGCGCGTGCCGCCGGGCTCGCGGACCAGGAAGATGTTGCTCGGCTTGAGGTCCCGGTGCACCACGCCCGCGCCGTGCGCGGCGCCCAGCGCGGCCAGCACCTCGTCGAGGATGGAGAGCGCCTCGGTGGGCGGCAGCCGCTGCTTCTCGGCCAGATAGGCATCCAGCGGCTGCCCATCCAGGAACTCCATGACGATGTACTGCCGTCCGTCCGGTACCTGGCCGAAGCCGAAGATGTCGATGATGCCGCGGTGGCGGATGGCGTTGACGGCGCGGGCCTCGGCCAGCAGCCGGGCCACCTGCTCGGGGGCCTGGGCCAGCTCGGGCCGCAGCACCTTCACCGCCACGCGCTTGCCGATGAGCGGCTGGATGCCGTCATAGACGAAGCCCATGCCACCCACGCCGATGCGCGAGCGCAGCTCGTACTCGCCCAGCTTCATGCCGATGAGCTGGTCTCGCGTGGGGGGTTCCTCTCCCCACAGGGGGTTGGCCGCGGACGCATCCGTGTTTTCCGCTATGTGGCTGCGGGGAGGCGGCTCCTCGCCCCAGGCGAAGGGGGCATTGCGGCCGCGGGCGGGGGGCTCGGAGGCCCACACGTCCGAGAGGACCTCGATCTGGGTGTCCTCGTCATCTCGCGCCATATAGGACGAGAGAAGCACGGTCCCGTCCCGAGGGCACACTCCGGCGCCGGGCGGAACTTCGAGACCACAGGTTTCACAAGTGCGCGCGGAGGCCATCGGGGAATTCAGGGCTCGCAGCCTAGCAGACTGCGAGACTGTCGCCGATCTGTCGTCTCCAGGAAAGCAGCCCAGCAGACAGGCGATCTGAGCTGCCGGGCCCGGTGGCCCTGGCGGGTAGGGCGCAGGGATTTGACCTTACGAGGGGGACGGATCGCTGTGCTGGTAGCGGATCAGCAGGCCGTCGGCCCCCGCGCTTCCGCACCGTTCGAGCACCAATCATGCCACGGAGCGGCGCTAAGGGCACCCCGGGTAGAGGGCTTTATGCCCGGGCTGCCCCGCGTTGCCTCCAGCGCCAGAGGTACCTCCCGGGCCGCCATTGGCGACCTGGTCGTCCACGCTCCCCGAGTTGACGAAGCCCGCATCCTGGCCGCACCACACGCCGACGGACGGGCCACCGCCGCCTCCGCCGCCAGGCCCACCGGGTCCACCGGGTCCGCCGGGTCCACCATCGCCTCCGCTTCCTCCGAAGGAGGTGTAGGCCATGGTTGGGACGTAGCCGCCACCGCCACCGGCTCCACCCGGCCCGCCCTGGCCGCCAGTGCCACCCTCGCCGCCGTTGCCACCGCGCCCTCCACCGCGGGTGCGCAGCGTGGTGGTCCCCTCCAGGGTCACATTCGAACGGATCATCAGCACGGAGATCGACGCACCGCCGCCACCGCCGCCGCCGCCGCCACCGCCACCGCAGCCGCCGCCACCACCGCCACCGCTTCCTCCGCCGGAGGCCCCGACCGTCGAGCCTTGCGTGGAGCAGCCGCCACCACTGCCGCCGCCGCCTCCTCCTCCTCCCGGCGTACCCGTGCCACCATTGCCTCCTTGCTGGTTGGCCACCCAGAGATTGCCGCTCAGCACGCCCATGCCATCGCCGCTCGTGCCGGCGGTGCCCACGACGCCCGCGTCGCCCATCTGGCCATCTCCGCCATTGCCGGCCCTGCACCGCTTCTCGCCGGTGCTCATGTCGATCACCACGGTGGCGCCCGCATCACCTCCGGGGCCGCCCACACCTCCGGTCGGCGGGGGATGTCCCGCGCTGCCGCTCGCTCCCGCGGTCTCGCCGAACGCTCCTGGCTTGCCGGCGCCACCCGACTGATCCGTGCTCGCACAGGTGCTGGAGCCTCCCTGGCCCAGCGTTCCTGGCGCTGAAGGGCTGGAGGGAGCGGTGCCTCCATCTTCGCCGGCTCCTCCATCCGAGCCTCGCCCGCCGCTCGTGCCGTCGGTGCCCGGGCCTCCCTGGCCCGCCGAGAACGTGTCGTAGCGCAGCCGCACGCCCTGCGAGTCGATGACCTGCAAGGCGATGGAGGGCACACCCGAATCCAGCACGTTCGCGGAGCTGACGGTCAGCCGGTCCAGCACCATCCCCGCGTCTTCGGGGATACCGTTGATCGCGAGCCCCACGGGGCCACCATCCACGTGGGTCACGTACTCACTCTGGCGCTGCCAGTTGTCGCGCCCGCCATAGGCGCCGTACAGCGACACCTGCGTATCCAGGACGAGCCCAGACTCGTTGTAGGTCCCCTGCGCCAGGTACACCAGCCGGGGCGCCGTTCCCTGCCGGATGCGATCGAGCGCCTCTCCGAGCCTCTTCACCGGCTCGGCCGCCGTACCCGGGGCGCCCTCCCTGCCGGCGAGCGGATCCACGAAGATGCCCCCGTCGGCCATGCCATCCACGCCGTCGCAGTTGCTGTCCTGGAACGCGTCGTCGGGCACGTCATCCGTGCTGGTCGGGGTGCACATCACTCCGCCATCGGGTTGGGAACAGCGGCCATCCTGCTCACAGCGAGACCGCGCGTCTTCGAAGTTGAAGCAGCCGTAGACGGCGAACCCGCTGACGAGCGCTACCGCGACGAGGCGCGGCTTCCAGTTGTTCTGCATGACTCTCCTCAAGGCAACGTCCCGACCACACCCACCATGCCTCCACCGGGACCCAGGGTCACGGTGGGGTGTACCGGCTTCTCATCTCCAGGGAACAGATAGAACACTCCGCCCGTCACGAGCCCCGCCGCGCCGAGCCCGAAGAAGATCCGGCTCAGGTTCTGCTTCTGGCGTCCTTCGCTCGCGAGCTTCGCTCCGTCGAGCGGTGCGTCCGAGGCCCCCTTCTTGTCCAACTGGTTGTATCGGTCTTGTGCCTGCAGGAAGAAGTACGTGCCCACACCGGCGAGGGCGACACCACCCGCGGCGGGCGCCCAGGCCCAGCGGCGCAGGTTGGTCCTCGGGGCCGGAGTCACGGGCTCGGGCTTCACGGGGGGAGGCTTCACCTCGGGCGGCTTCTCCCCCACGGGAGGAGGCTTCACCTCGGGCGGCTTCTCCCCCACGGGAGGAGGCTTCACCTCGGGCGGCTTCGTCTCGGGCGGCTTCGTCTCGGGCCCAGCCGCCGAGGGGCGCAGCGCCTTGGTCATCATCGGCACCACCACATCCAGGGACTGGGTGAGCGCGTCGAGCATCCCATCCTCTCGGACCCCGGGGATGAGGTGCTCGGCCACAAGCCCTCCGTCCTGTGTCTTGTAGACCTTGGTGCCCACGCGGTAGCCGTCCATGCGCTGCAGCAGCTCCGCCACCAGCACCACCTCGGTGTTGGCCGCCTGGCCCAGCGCGGTGAGGCACTTGAGCTCCGTGCGCTTGCACTTCATCAGCGTCCGGCGCTTGGCGGCGGGGACCTTGCGGATGAAGTCCTTCATCCGGACCACGGTGACGCCGCGGGACTTGGCTTGCTCGGCGAGGTGCTCCTGAGCGAACTCCACGACGTGCGCCGGAACCCCCACGGTGTCCGGCGGGGCGATCAGCACGGTGATGGGCTCTCCCGGTGAGGCAGGAGCCTGGTGGAGCAGGGCCAAGGTGACGAGGAGGGGTGTCAGCACGGGGCGACTTTCTCCTCATGCCGCCACTAGAGCAAGACTGTGGCGCTTGCCTTGGCTCTCTCCGGGCCTCTTCTCCTCCCGGGACTCACTCCGAGTTGGGGGCCCGGGCACTCTTCTGCGACCTCGGGGTGGTGGGACAGCGACCTACTACCCCTGTGGGCGAATTGCAGGCGCGAGCCCCTCTCACCGAGAGCCCTCTCAGCGTCGCGGGCGCTCTGGAGGCGGAGAGCGGATCTGCGTCTTCTCGCCGTTGTTGGGGCCGCTGCTCTCCGCGCCCTCCTCGGACACGGCGGGGCGCGCGGAGGAGCCCGGCGCGGGAGCGGGGCGGCGAGGGGGCACGGCGCCCGGGCGCACGGCGTTGCTAGCGCCCGTGGTGGGGCGAGCAGGTACGGCCGCGGGGGCTGGACGGCGCGGCGGGGAGGCCGCGGGCTTGGGAGAGGCCTCGGCGAGCAGATCCTCGGCGATCTCCACCTTGGGCTCGTCCTTGGGAGGCATGCCCGAGTGGGTGTCGTCGGACGGGGCGCTGAGCTCGTCCTCCTCAGCGCGGGCGAAAGGGCTGCGGGTGGGCGGCGGCGTCTTGTCCTGGTCCGACAAGGCGTCAGCGGCGGCAGGGCGTCCGGCGGGCCGGAGCTGCGCGGGAGCCGAGGCCGGCTTCGCGGAAGCCGCGGACGGCTTGGCACCCATGGGGAGGCTGGCGGGCACCTGCACCTGCACGGGCGGCGCGGCGGGGGCGGGCGGCTGGCCCTCCTTGCCCTGGCGCGCGTCGTCTTGGAGCTTCTTCTCGAAGTCGAGCCACTGCCGCTTGTACTCGGAGGGATCCGGCTGGCCGCGCTCGCGGTGCTTGAGCGAGGGCGCCCAGCGCACCTCATACGAGGAGCCGACCTGGAAGGTGGGCGGCGGCGGCAGTCCGTAGGTGGCCGGATCGAAGAAGGCCTCGTCCAGATCCCTGAAGCCGTAGGCGCGGGCCTTGCCGACGAAGGTGGGGATGATGCCGGTGGGCGCGTGGTAGCCGAGCACGTGGCCGTCCTCGTCCTTGGTCACCGGCGTGAAGACGAAGATGTCCTGGGTGCGGTAGTCGCCCTTCTCGTTGAGGGGCAGCACCTCGGAGAGCGCGATGGTTTTGCGGCTGCCGTCGTGGAGGCGCTCGCAGCAGACGATGAAGTTGATGGCGCTGGCCACCTGGGCGCGCACGGCCACCATGGGCAGCTCCACGGCGGACATGAGGCACAGCGACTCGATGCGGCGCAGGGTGTCCGTGGGGGTGTTGGCGTGGCAGGTGGCCAGCGAGCCGCCGTGGCCGGTGTTCATCGCCTGCATCAGGTAGAAGGCCTCGCCGCCACGCACCTCGCCCACGACGATGCGGTCCGGACGCAGACGCAGGGCCGAGTGGAGCAAGTCGCCCATGTCCACGCCGCCCTTGCCGAACTTGTCCGGCGGGCGGCTCTCGAAGGACACCAGGTGGGACTGGTTGAGCTGGAGCTCCGCCGAGTCCTCGATGGTGAGGATGCGCTCCTCGTCGGGGATGAGCGAGGAGACGATGTTGAGCAGCGTCGTCTTGCCCGAGCCCGTGCCGCCGGACACCAGCATGTTGAGCTTGGTGTGGATGCCCGCGTCGATGAGCCGCGCCATCTGCGGGGTCAACGACCCGAACTTGATCAGGGAATCGATCGTCAGCTTGTCCTTGAAGAACTTGCGGATCGAGATGGTGGTGCCGCGCCGGGCGATGGGCGGGATGACCACGTGGATACGGCTGCCGTCGGGCAGGCGCGCGTCGAGCCGGGGGCGCTCATCGCTGAGGATGCGGCCGACGAACTGCGCCATGTTCCGCGCGGCGCCCATCAGGCCTTCCTCGGAGAAGACGGCGTCCGTCTTGGACAGCATGCCCTTGCGCTCGATCCAGATGTCGGCGGGGCCGTTGATCATGATTTCCGAAACCGACGGGTCATCCAGGTACGGGAGGACCGGTTTCAGGAAGGCGCGCAGCGACTCGTTGTACATCGACATGGCGCCCCCGAGGCTAGCGCGAGCGGGGCCCTGAACCCAAGATCCCGCGGAGGCTTCCCTGCCTGGAGGACGGCCGGCCTACATCCGCTCCAGCCCCGGCGGGCGCGGGCGGGGGTTCGGACGACGGACCGCGGCAGAGCGTGCGCCTCGGAGGGATTCAGGGTATCTCCCCGTGTCCCGCCGCTTTTCCACCCCACCTGGCACGTAGGCGTGATGGAATGTGACCTCTGAGGGAGGGTGCATGAGGCAGAACCTGCCGGCGGACTGGAGCGAGGTGCTGAAGGAGGCGCTGGAGTCGCCCTCGTTCCACAAGCTCGAGCGCTTCGTGGAGGCGGAGCGGCGGCGCTCCACCGTCTATCCCTCGGAGGCGGATCTCTTCTCGGCGTTCCGGTTGACGCCATACCAGCGCGTCCGGGTGCTGCTGCTGGGGCAGGACCCGTACCATGGACCGGGGCAGGCGCATGGGTTGGCGTTCTCGGTGCAGCCGGGAGTGCCGCCCCCGCCCTCGCTGGTGAACATCTTCAAGGAGCTGCAGAGCGACCAGGGGCTGCCGCCGCCCGCGAGCGGCTCGCTGGTGGCCTGGGCGGAGCAGGGGGTGCTGCTGCTCAACGCGGTGCTGACGGTGCGGCAGGCCGAGCCCAACAGCCACGCGGGGCAGGGCTGGGAGGAGTTCACCGACGCGGTCATCCGGGCGGTGGCCGCCAAGCCCGAGCCGGTGGTGTTCCTCTTGTGGGGCAACTACGCGCGAAAGAAGCGCAAGCTCATCGATACACAGCGGCACGTGGTGATCGAGTCGCCGCACCCCTCGCCGCTGTCGGCCGCGGGAGGCTTCTTCGGCAGCCGCCCCTTCCGCCAGATCAACGCCGCGCTCGAGGCGAGAGGGCAACCACCGATCGACTGGCGGCTTCCTGCCTAGACTGCGGCCGGGTTCACCGCCGTCCTGCTCCTCCGCACCTGCCATCGCGAGCCTGTGCGCTGTTCGACACTCAACGGGCCGATTCCAGCGGGAAGCCCTCGGCCGTCCTGTGGGTTGGAGCAGGATGGGGGCGCTCCATGTCCCAACTCAGAGTCCCATCCGCGGAGGAAGTCCCGGGCAGCGGTCAGATCTCCCACTCGCGGGGACTCTGCGCGGAGGCTGAGGATGCAGGGATCGACACCGTCCTCTTCGAGCAGATGGAGGAGAGCGTCGCCGTCTTCCGGCGCGATGGGACATACCTCTACGTGAACCCCAGCACGGAGCGGCTCTTCGGCAAGTCTCGCAAGGAGCTGCTCGGCCGCATCTTCTGGGAGGCCTTCCCAGGCTCGGCAGGAGGTGACTTCCACCGGGCCTTCCTCCGCGCCATCGAGACGGGACAGGTGGAGCAGTTCGAGCATTACTACGAGCCGTGGGGCCGGTGGTACCGGCAGCGGCTCTACCGCAGCGGCGAGCGCGTCTACGTGTTCACACGCGACACGACCGAGGAGCGGCAGCAGGCCGACACGGTCCTGTTGCACGCGCGCATCCTCGAGAGCATGACGGAGGGGGTGTCCCTCTCGGATGAGCAGGGGGTCATCGTCTACACGAACCCGGCCGAGGATCGGATCTTCGGGTACGTGCCCGGCGAGCTCCTGGGCCAGCACATCACCACGCTGTGCGACCAGTCGACCGACGAGCACCTCCGGATTGTGAACGCGATCATCGATCAGCTGAAGAAGGAGGGGTCCTGGGAGGGCGAGGTCCAGAACCGCCGGAAGGATGGGACGTCCTTCGTCACGGCCGCTCGGATCTCCGCGCTCCGCATCGGCGGCAAGCCGCACTGGCTCTGCGTCCAGAAGGACGTGACGGAGCAGCGGCAGGCCGAGCGCGAGCGCGCCGAGTCCTACAAGTTCACCGAGCAGCTCTATGAGCAGACGCGGCTGGCCGAGCAGCGCGCCGCCTTCCTGGCGCTGGCCAGCGAGGTGCTGGCGTCGTCGCTGGACCGGGAGGAGATCCTCCGCAGCCTGACGCAGCTGGCCGTCCCAACGCTCGGCGACTGGTGCGCGGTGGACGAGGCCACCCCGGACGGGAAGGTCCGGCGGGTCTCCATGGCGCACCTCCAGCCGGAGCGCATCGCGCAGGCGACGACGTTCCACGAGAAGTACCCCATCACCCTGGAGGATCCTGGCGGCATCGGGATGGTGCTGCGCACGGGCACGACGATGTACATCCCCGATCTCCCAGACGAGATCATCGAACAGTCGCTGCCAGACCCCGAGCATCGCCGCGCCACCTTAGAGCTGAGGATCCGATCCGTCATCAGCGTCCCCCTGATCAGCCGCGACCGGACGTTCGCGGCGCTCACGTTCGTCTATGCGGATTCCCAGCGGCGCTACACCGAGGCGGATGTCCGGCTCGCGGAGGACCTGGCCCGGCGCGCGGCGATGGCCCTGGACAACGGGCTGCTCTACATGGAGGCGCGGGATGCCATCCGCGCCCGGGACTCGTTCCTCTCCATCGCCTCGCACGAGCTGAACACGCCGCTCACCTCGCTCAGCCTGAACGTCCAGGCGCTGCAGCGGGCGCTCCAGCGCACGGCCCCCGGCTCTGGCGGCCCGGCTCTGGACACTGTCGGCACGAAGCTCCAGGGCGTGCAGCGGCAGATCTCCCGGCTGGCCAAGCTGATCCACGAGCTGCTCGACGTGTCCCGCATCACCGCGGGCAAGCTCCGGCTGGAGCCCGAGGAGCTGGACCTGGCCACGCTCGTGCGCGAGCTCGCCCCGCGCTTCGGGGATGATCTCACCCGCGCCAGGTGCACGCTCCAGCTGGAGCTCCCCGAGTCGGTGGTGCTGGGCTTCTGGGACCGGCTGCGCGTCGAGCAGATCCTCCAGAACCTGCTGTCCAATGCCATCAAGTACGGGCACGGGGCCCCCATCCACCTGAAGGTAGAGGCGGACGCTCAATGCGCCCGGGTGGCGGTGCGGGACCAGGGGATTGGCATCTCGGCGGAGGACCAGCGCCGGCTCTTCCAGCGCTTCGAGCGGATCGCCAGCGAGCGGCACTACAGCGGCTTCGGGCTGGGGCTGTGGATCGTCCGGCAGATCCTGGACGCCATGGGTGGCCGCA
The DNA here is from genome assembly GCF_045802625.1 of Hyalangium sp. Taxonomy (NCBI): domain Bacteria; kingdom Pseudomonadati; phylum Myxococcota; class Myxococcia; order Myxococcales; family Archangiaceae; genus Hyalangium; species Hyalangium sp. The sequence continues at coordinate 64,564 of NZ_JBJMQP010000054.1, forward strand.
TCCTCGTGGAGAGCGAGCCCGGCCGCGGCTCCGTCTTCACGGTGGAGCTGCCACTCCTCCCGCCCGAGCCCTCCTCCCGCCATTGATCATCCGGAGCCCCTGGGGCGGCGCGGCTCTGCTAGGCTGGGCGCGTGTGGCTCGTCTGGGGTGTCATCCATTTCATCTGCGCGGTACTCGCCGCCGTCGGGGTAGGGCTGCTCGTCGCGGGGCTGCGTGACGCCTGGCGGGCGGCTCGCACCCAGCGTTGGCCCACCGCGTCAGGAACCGTCGTCTCCGCCGAGGAGCTGCAGCACCGGCGGGAGCTGCCCGCCGAGGCCGGGGGCGGCTCGCGCATCCACTACGAGGCCCGCGTCCACTACGAATATTTGGTGGGCCGAGTCCATATCGGCTCGACGGTTATCCGCCTCGGCCCCACGGAGTCGAGCAGCGAGGCGGGGGTCCAGTCCACCCTGGCGCGCTACCTGCCCGGCCAGCAGGTCCGGGTCGCCTACAACCCCCAGGATCCCACCGAGTCCGTGCTCGAGCCGGGGCTGCACCCTCTGGACTTCACCCGCTCGGTGGTGGGGGGCGTTCTGCTCGTGCTAGCTTTCTCCGTGGAGCTCATCGCCCGCTGGTTCGCAGCCCGGCTGTAATTCTTCTCAGGTGGAGAGAACCCTAGTGGTTCCAATGGATCAAAAATGATCGCGGATCAGAAGCAACCGCGTCGTTAAGCCGGCGATAATCCAGCAACGACTCATTTTCCCCGAGGTTGCCGTCATGTCCGTTCGCTCTACGAAGCCCTCCACTCCTGGTCTGGTCAATCGTTCCACTGTGCAGGACAAGCCTGCCACGGCCCCGGCGCACAACACGGCGGCTCCGCAGCAGAAGTCGGGCCTGCCGGATCACCTCCAGAGCAGCTTCGAGCGCAGCGGCGAGGTCAACCGCAACTGGAACAAGACCTACAGCTTCGACAAGCCGATGAACACCCCGAAGCTGCCCACCACGGGCTTCGGTGGGGCGCTGGCGGGGCTGCTCGGCAAGCTGCCCAAGGTGGAGAAGGACGGCAGCTTCTCCAAGAGCGTGTCGGTGGCCAAGACCGAGGGCAGCTTCGGTAACCCGAACGGCATCGTCTCGGGCAACTACCGGGCGAGCGCGCTCGAGGCCTCGGTGAACGGCAGCGGCTCGGTGTCCTTCGAGGGCGGCGTGGCCCGCGCTCACGGCGAGCTGCACGCCCAGGCGACGCTGATCGACGCGGCGGCCAGCGCCCACGCCAAGCTCGGCCCCGTGACGGCCGACGCCGAGGGCCACGCCTACGTGGGCGCCAAGGCGAACGCGCAGGGTGACCTGACCATCGACCCTGTCCACGGCAAGTACATGCTGGAGGCCGGCGCGGACGCGTTCGCGGGCGCTCGGGCCGGTGTGTCGGGCGACGTGAAGCTGGGCGACTACGGCGGCGTGCACGCCGGCGCGGAGGCCTGGGCGGGCATTGGCGCCACGGCCAAGGCCTCGGTGGGCCTCGAGGGCGGCCACTTCAAGGCGAAGTTCGAGCTGGGCGCGGCGCTCGGCCTCGGCTTCAAGCTGAGCTTCGGCGTCGACATCAACTTCAAGAAGATCGGCGACGCGATCAAGAACGTCGTCACCAAGCCGCTCGAGCTGGTGAAGAACATCGGCAGCAAGGTCGGCAGCTTCTTCAAGGGCGCGGCCTCGAACGTGGGCAACGCCGTGAAGGACGCGGGCCACGCGATCGCCAGCGGCGTCAAGGCCGTGGGCAGCGCGGTGGGCAGCGCCGTGAAGAAGATCTTCAGCGGCTGGTGAGCCAGGCCCGCTCGAGGGGATCCGGCTCGGAGCTTCGCTGTCCGGGTCCCCCTCGGTGCCGGGAGCCAGGTGAGGTGTCGCAGTCGAGTCGGGGCGGGCGCTGACGAGCCGCGGAGCAACGCGGCCTGAGGCCCCCGCCCCGTGTTCGTTACACGTGCCGGGCTCATGAGCGGGTCCAAGAAACAAGGGTCCACTTCCTAGAGCCGTGGACTCTCTGTTATCTGGGACGTATGAGCACTCAACGTTTCGAGGCACTGCTGAAGTCAGGTGATCTGGAGCTGGGGCGCGCGGAGGCCGAGGCGGCGCTCCAGAGCAACCCGAAGGATCGCCGAGCCCTGCTGGCGTTGGCGAAGCTGGCGGTGTTCGATGGGGATGAGCCCAAGGCCGAGGCGCTCCTGGCCAGGGCCGCTGGTGGCACCCCGACGGACGAGGCGGACGCCCAGCTGGTGCGCGCGGCGCTGTTCATGCGCCGGGGAGACCCGAAGGCCGCGGGCGCCATCTACCTGAAGCTGGCGGAGGATCCGCCGCGCGCCGAGGCGCTGTACGGCGTGGGCTTCCTGCTGGCCGAGGCGGAGGAGAACGAGCTGGCGCGCAAGGCGCTGCAGAAGGCCGTGGAGCTCGAGCCGGGGATGGGGGTGTACCACTTCCAGCTGGCGCGGGTGCAGTTCGCGCTGGGGCAGCTCAAGGAGGCCTTCGAGCACCTGCAGACGTCGCTGAAGCTCAACCCGGGGCACATCCCCTCGTACGTGGTGATGGCCATCGCGCTGCAGGCGGGCGGCGAGCTGGATGCGGCCGAGGACATCCTGCGCCAGGGGCTGAACGCGTTCCCGAAGGAGGAGTACCTGCTGCACACGCTGAGCAACGTGCTCGCGGGCAAGGGCGATATCGAGGGCGCGGCGGGGGTGGCCGAGAAGCTGGCGGAGCTGCACCCGAACAACCCGAGCGCCGTGGGCAACCTGGCGCGCTTCCGGATGGCGCAGGGCCGGTTCCGGGACGCGCTCGCGCTGTGCCAGGCGCTGGCCGAGCGCGGGCTGGCCTCGGTGCAGAGCCGCTCGGTGGAGGCGATGATCTACGAGGGGATGACGCCCCCGGATCCCGAGGGCGCGATGGCGGCATGGCGCGCGGCCATGGAGCTGGACCCGGCGGACTGGGGCCCGGCCAACAACCTGGGCAACCTGCTGCTGCGCACGCCGGAGCTGCCGGACTCGGTGAAGCATGCGCGCGAGGTGCTGGAGGAGGCCGTGCGCCGCGCTCCAGAGCGCCCCGAGCCGCGGATCAACCTGGCCGTGGCGTGCATGCGGCTGGGCGACGAGGCGAAGGCGAAGGAGCTGGCGAAGGAGCTGTTGGGCCGCGGGCCCACGCTGGACGCCTCCATCCGCGAGCAGGCGGAGCGGCTGATCAAGCAGCTCGGCTGAGCGCGGAGCCAGAGTTGGAGCCGCGGGCGCGCTCCGTTGAGGGCTTGTCCGCGGGAGTCGTGGTAACCCACGGCTCATGAGCGCGCCCTTCCTCACCGCCATCCACCTCGCGCCCCTGGGAGAGGGGCGCTACCGCAGCCGCTTCGAGGCGCCCTGGTACCAGGGACGAGGCGCTTTCGGAGGCGTGGTGGCGGGCCAGCTGCTGCGCGCCATGGAGCACCTGGTCGCGGATCCGGGGCGCCCGGTGCGCTCGCTCACCGTGCATTTCTGTGCTCCCGCCGCCCAGGGCGAGGCAGAGGTGCGGGGGCGCATCGAGCGCGCGGGGAAGCTCGTCTCGGTGCTGTCGGCGGTGGAGGGCCTCCACCCCGTGGCGAGCGTGGACTTCACCGTGCACTTCTTCCACGCCCTGCCACGCCCGGCGGACCGCCCCGGTGCCCACTACCTGCGCACGGGGTGCTCGCGCTGGGCGGGCGAGGGCTTCACGGAGGATTTCCAGGAGCTGTGGACCGAAGAGGGAGAGCTGCTGGCCCAGTGCCGGCAGTGCATCGCCGTGCTCGGCTGAGCGCTCCCTCCGAGACAAGCTGGCTACGGGGCGCAGTAGGTGGCGCGATCGATCTGCCCCGTCACGGTGACGGTGGCGCCCGAGCGGACCACGAACTCGCTGGCGCCCACGTGCGTGTCGGCGTTGCACCAGTCATACGTGTAGCCCAGCCCCGTCCACGGGTACTGCGTCTTCTGCCAGAAGCCGTAGCTGGTGGAGTACCAGTTGTTGATCCACGCCTTGTGGGCGTCGGTCGCCGTGGCGGGGAAGGTCAGGCCGCACGTGGCGTCGTCGATCTCCGGGTCCGGGCACGGGCGGAACATGTCCGCGGGCTTCACCCACATCTCGACGAAGAAGCGGGCGTTGTCCGCCTCCGTGGCCGGAGGCAGCCCGAGGTACTCGTTGACGCGCGCGACGACCTGATCCGCGGCGACCGTCTTGCACAGCTCCTGCACCTGGGGCGCGGAGGTGACGAACACATCACGCGTCATCAGGAAGTCGCCCGGCTTGTAGCCGGTGAAGGTGGTCCAGACCACCATGCGCACCGCGCTCTTGTCCGCGTTCCAGATCAGCTTCGGGTTGGAGGGGGTGATGGCCACCAGGCCCGTGTAGATGTCGTCCGCGGTGGGCTCGGCGGCGTCGCGGACGGCGGTCGAGTAGGTCTGCGAGTCACAGGTGAGCTCCGCGGGTGGCGTGGGCTCCTGGGTGTCATCACCGCAGGCCGTCAGCGAAAGTAGGGCCGCCATTCCGGCCAGCCAGCGCACACGAAAAAGAATCTGGGCGTTCATGAGTTCGTCTCCTCAAGGGGATGCGGCCTCGCCTTGTGGCTGAGTCGCACTCCGAGTGCAAGAGGGCATAGGGCAAACCGCCATGGCCGAGGCTCCTCGGGAAATCTCCAGGGGGTTCATGCTCTTGCGCAAGAAGGCTCCCAAGCACTGGCTCGCGGTGGCCCTGGGCTCCGCTACGCGCAAGAGGGCTCCGGCGCGGGATAGTCTGAGGGCGGATGAGCGAGAGCCGCGAGCTACGCGAGAAGCTGGAAGAGACCCAGGCGGAGCTCCGCCGAGCCCGGGAGCACCTGGAGAAACTGCGCGTGTATCAGGCGCGGGAACGGGACTCGCTGCAGCAACAATTGGAGGGCGCGCGGCGCGAGGTGGCCGGGCTGCGGGGCCGCCTCGAGGAGCTGGAGGCTGAAGGGGAGGAGCCCGCGCCATCAGCGAGCCTCGTGCCGCCCGAGCCCGCGCCCGTGGTGGAGGAGCGCCCCCATGAGACAGGCACGGCGATTGTGGCGCTCGTTCGGAACCCCACCTCGCTGGAGCAGGCCATGCCAGCGCTGTCGCGGGTGTTGAAGCTCGCGCCCGTGGACGTGCGGTTCCGTCTGGCCCCGATGCCGCCCGCGGTGGTGGCGCGCTTGCCCTTGTCCCAGGCGGAAGAGCTTCGAGTGGCCCTGCGCGCGGAGGGCTTCCTCGCGGTGAGCTGTCCGGTGGAGCGCCGGGAGAAGGCGAGCCCGGTGATGGTGAAGCAGTTCGTGCTCGAGGAGCAGGCCCTGAGCGTGGAGGGGACCCTCGGGGAGAGCCTGCGGGTGCGCTACGCGGAGCTTCGGCTGCTGATGCGGGGGCGCAGCACCGTCGCCCAGTGGGAGACCCAGCCCGAGGTGGTGTCCGTGGGTGGGACGGGACTCTTCCAGATCCCGGTGCACCGCGCGGTCCGTGTCAGGCATGAGCAGTTGGAGCTCTTCCTCTGGGTGCTCGGCAAGGGCGCTCGGCTGGCCTTCACGCAGGTCACCCGTTTCACCGGACTGGGGGAGCAGCGAGCTCCCTCGGTGTTCGAGAACCTCCAGCGGCTGGCGAACGAGCTTCAGCGGCGCGCACCCCATGTCGTGCTGGACGAGCGGTTTCTCCAGATGCCGCGCTTCGTCCTGCCCCAGGTGGACGAGGAGCAGAGCCAGGAGCTGCTGGCTGAGCTGTTGCTCCAGGCCATCGAGGAGGGGCTGTGGTTATGAGCGAGACGCGGGAGCTGAGCGACAAGCTCAAGGAGGTCCAGCAGGAGCTGCGCCAGACGCGGGAGCAGCTCGACAAGCAGCGGACGCAGGGGGCGCGCGAGCAGAAGGCGCTGCGCGAGGCCATCGACGAGACACAGCGAGAGGCCGCCCGGCTGCGCCAGCGTGTCGAGAAGGTGGAGGCTCGCAAGCGGGAGCAGGAGGAGCTCTCGTCACCCCGGCCGGAAATCTCGGTTGGGGCCGCCGGTATGATTGTGGCGCTCGCGCGGCCGCCTCCCTCGCTGGAGGAGGCCGTGCCGGTCCTGTCGAGGCTGCTGCGGATGCCTCCCGCGGCTGTGCGGTTGCGGTTGACGCGGTCTCAGCCCTCCCTCCTGGCGCGGCTGCCGGCGGACGAGGCGGAGCGGCTGGGTGAGCAGCTGACCGCCGAGGGGTTCTCCGTGGTGCTCGGCGAGTACTCGAGGCTGATCCACCGAGGGATCAGGGTCCGGCGCTTCACGCTCGACGAGGAGACCTTGAGCGTGGACGACGGGAAGGGGGAACTCCAGCGGGTGCGCTATCAGGAGCTGCGCTTGTTGGTTCGAGGCCGGCGGAGCAGCACGACGGTCGAGATAGAGATCGTGCGGCAGGCTCGCTCCCGTCCCTCCGAGGACAGGAGCCTGGGCGATGTGCTGAGGACCGAGCACGAGCACCTGGAGAACTTCCTCTGGGTGTACGGCGGCGACACGCGAATGGTCATCACGGAGGAGACGGCCTTCACCGGGCTCGGGGCGCTGAGGGCTGCCTCGAGGGCCGCCACGTGGCAGAGCCTGATCGAGGAGCTTCGCAAGCGCGCGCCTCACATCGTCATCGACGAGCGGTTCCTCCGCACGTCGCGCCTCGAGTTGCCGCAGGTGCCCTCGGAGCGGAGTCAGGATGTGATCGCCGGGCTGGTGGACGCGGCCATCCAGGAAGGGATGTGGCCCTGAAGTCCCGGATTTTCGCGCGCAGTGAAGAACCTTCGCTCGTGGGCGCACTCACTCAGGCGCGCGGGGTGACACTTGCTTATAGAGTAGCTTCATGGCGAAGAGCTCACCGCGCAGCAAGGCCCCGGCGAAGAAGAAGCCCACCCGCACCGCTGCTCCCAAGCAGCGCACGCCTCCCCCCGCGGCGAAGCGGCGCGCGGCGCCCGTGAAGCCCGCTCCGGCCCCCGAGGCTCCCAAGCCGCCGGAGGCCCAGGTCATCGAAGCCGAGCCCATTGAGGCCCGGCCCGCCCAGAAGGCCCTGCCCGCGGGCGAGCCCGTGGACAAGGGCCGCGCGCTGCCCTTCGAGATCGATCCCAAGCGCATGGAGGAGAGCCTCAAGAAGCTCCAGGGCGAGATGGTCCACTGGGCCAACAAGGGCCGCTACACCAAGGTGCGCTTCAAGTTCCGCGGCAAGCAACTCTTGCCAGACCTGCCCCTGGCCGCCGTGGTCGCCGCCGAGGGCCTCACCTTCTACTGGGGCGGAATCCTCCGTGTCCTCATCGCCAACGTGGTGGGCAAGAGCGTGCTCCAGGTGGAGTTCATCAACGACTCCGAGAAGCGCGTGCAGGCGGGCAAGGAGGCGCTGCTGTCCGGTGACGTGGACCAGGCGCTCGCTCTCTTCCGCGAGGCCCTGTCGATGGACCGCGACAACGCCGCCGCCCACCTCAACGTGGGCGTGGCCCTGAAGCTCAAGGGAGACCGCGACGGGGCCCTGGCCGCGTTCGAAAAAGCCAGGGAAATCGACCCTGACGGGCCCACTGGCGCCGAGGCCGAGAGGCTCGCCGCCCCCCTGCGCTCCAAGAGCGTGGCCTAGCCGCTCCCACACCAGCCGAGCGGACCTGCCAACACCCCCTCGTTTCCCCTGTTGACGTAAGAAGATCCGGGGGTTACGAACGCTCCCACGCCGGGCGGATGCCCCCTTCGAGCGGGCCCGCCCCCACCTTCCCAGAGCGTTCAAAGCCCATGGCCGACGACACCACCGACAAGCCGGCAACGCCCCCCGCGCCTCCGCCTTCCAACAGCGGCGCCGGGGAGCTGATCCCCGTCAACATCGAAGACGAGATGCGCCGCTCGTATCTCGACTACTCCATGTCCGTCATCATCGGGCGCGCGCTGCCCGACGTGCGTGACGGCCTCAAGCCCGTGCACCGCCGCATCCTCTTCGCGATGCACGACCTGGGGAACACCCACAACCGTGCGTACAAGAAGAGCGCCCGTGTGGTGGGTGACGTGATTGGTAAGTACCACCCGCATGGCGACACCGCCGTCTATGACGCCATGGTGCGCCTGGCCCAGGAGTGGAGCCTGCGCTACCTGCTGGTGGACGGGCAGGGCAACTTCGGCAGCGTGGACGGCGATTCGCCGGCGGCCATGCGTTACACCGAAGTGCGCATGGACCGCCTCGCCGAGGAGCTGCTGGCGGACATCGACAAGGAGACGGTGCAGTTCGGGCCCAACTACGACGACTCGATGACCGAGCCGCTCGTGATGCCCTCGAAGTTCCCCAACCTGCTGGTCAACGGCAGCAGCGGCATCGCGGTGGGCATGACCACCAACATCCCTCCCCACAACATGGGCGAGGTGATCGACGGGACGCTGCACCTCATCGACAACCCGGACGCCACCGTTCTGGATCTGATGAAGTTCATCCCCGGTCCGGACTTCCCCACCGCCGGCCTCATCACCGGCCGCGAGGGCATCCTGCGCGCCTACACCACGGGCCGCGGGCAGATCACCCTGCGCGGAAAGACGGAGATTGAAGAGAGCAAGAAGGGAGACCGTGAGGCCATCATCATCACGGAGATCCCCTACCAGGTGAACAAGGCGCGGTTGATCGAGAAGGTCGCCGACCTGGTGCGCGAGAAGAAGCTGGAGGGCATCAGCGACATCCGCGACGAGAGCGACCGGCAGGGCATGCGCGTCGTCATCGAGCTCAAGCGCGACGCCATCTCCGGGGTGGTGCTCAACAACCTGTACGCCACCACGCCGCTGGAGACGACGTTCGGCGCGGTGATGCTGGCCATCGACGGCGGGCAGCCGCGCACGCTCACCCTCAAGGAGATGCTGGACCGGTTCATCGCCCACCGCCGGGACGTTGTCACCCGCCGCAGCCGCTATGAGCTGAAGAAGGCGCTGGCCCGCCTGCACATCGTCGAGGGCCTGCTGGTCGCGCAGGACCTGATTGATCTGGTGGTGAGCCTGATCCGCGCCTCGAAGGATCCGGACGAGGCGCGCTGGGGCCTGATGCACATCCTCTCGCCGTCGCTCTACGAGCACGAGCGCTTCCGCAACCTGCAGCGCATCGACTACGCGCAGGCGCTGGCGCAGATGGAGTTGCTGGTCAGCCGCGCCCGGGCCGAGGAGCCCAGCTACGCGGGCCTGGAGCACAAGTACGAGGGCGCGGGCTTCAGCGAGGACCAGGCGCAGAACATCCTCGAGATGCGCCTGCAGCGCCTCACCGGCCTGCAGCGCGAGGAGCTGTTCAAGGAGCTGATCGCCCTGGTGCGAGACATCTCCCGGCTGCGGGACATCCTCGCCAACGAGCGCAGCCTGCTCAGCGTCATCAAGACGGAGCTGCAGGACATCCGCTCGCGCTACAGCGACGAGCGCCGCACGCAGATTACCGGCGAGGTGTCGGAGATCACCAGCGAGGACCTGATCGCCGAGGAGGACATGGTCGTCACCCTGTCCCATACGGGCTACGTGAAGCGCTCGCCGCTGAGCGAGTACCGGGCGCAGAAGCGCGGCGGTAGAGGCAAGACGGGCGCCACGACGAAGGAAGACGATTTCGTCACGGACCTGTTCGTGGCGAGCACCCATGCGTACCTGATGCCCATCACCACCAAGGGCAAGCTGTACTCGCTCAAGGTGCACCAGATTCCGCAGGCCAGCCGCACCTCTCGCGGCAAGGCCATCATCAACCTGGTGCAGTTCGGCGAGGGCGAGAAGCTGGCGCAGGTGCTGGTGACGCGGGACTTCCCGGAGAACCGCTACGTCTTCTTCGTCACCAAGCGCGGCGTGGTGAAGCGCACGGACCTGAGCGCGTTCGCCAACGTGCGCTCCAGCGGCCTCATCGCGCTGGGCATTGACGAGGGGGACGAGCTGGTCGCGGTGAAGATCACCGACGGCACCAAGGACATCCTCCTGTCCACCGCGCAGGGCATGAGCATCCGCTTCACGGAGGACGAGGTCCGCTCCATGGGCCGCCAGGCCTACGGCGTGAAGGGCATCACCCTGGAGGACGGGGACGAGGTGGTGGGCGCGGACGTGGTGGAGAAGGGCACCACCATCCTCACGGTGACGGAGAACGGCTACGGCAAGCGCACCGAGGAGACCGAGTACCGGAGCCAGGGCCGAGGCGGCAAGGGCATCATCGACATCAAGACCACCGAGCGGAATGGCAAGGTGGTGGGTCTGGTGCAGGTGAAGGATGGGGACGAGGTGATGCTCGTCACCAACGGCGGGATGCTCATCCGTATGAAGGCGAAGGAGATCTCCGTCATCGGCCGCAACACGCAGGGCGTGCGGCTGATCGCCCTGGAGAACGGCACCGAGAAGGTGACAGGCATCTCCAAGCTGCCCGAGTCCAACGAGGCCGAGGATGCGGACACCAGCGCCGCGAGCACGGATGAGGCGCAGGTCACCGCGTCGTCCGAGACCGAGCCCTCTTCCACCAGCTCCGAGGACACGGGCTCCGAGGACACGGGCTCCGAGGACGCGGGCTCCGACGAAGGCTCTGATCCGGGTGACGGCTCTCCCGAAGAGGGCTGATCCGGTCGGACCGAGGTGTGGGAATCACCCCAGACTACGGGTGAGCTTGGACCTACACTCCGCCGCCTCGTCGGAAATCGAGGAGCCGAGCGATCTCCCGGGCACGTGCCATGGCCCGGGCACGTGGTGTTCAATACGCCATAGGAGGTCGCTGAAACACTCATGGGAGAGTCCAGCAGTCAGGGGGCGGCCCCGGGCCATCAGCCTCCTGGCGAGTCACTCGGCGTCCAACTCGAGGTCGCCGAGGAGCGGCTGCGCCTCGTCCTCGGCCTCACGGACGGCCTCGTCTTCGAGTTCGACGCCGAGGGGCGCTACATGAGCATCTGGACCCAGTCGGACCATATGCTGGCCATGCCTCGTGAGAAGGTGCTGGGCCGCACGGTCACCGAGGTGCATGGCCCCCAGGGTGGAGCGTTCTTCATGGAGCGCATCCGGGAGACCCTGGAGTCGGGCAAGCCCACGCGCTTCGAGTACAGCCTCGAGGTCGCCGGCAAGCACCGCTGGTTCAGCGCGGAGTCCATGTCGGTGCCGCAGCGGCCCACCGTGGCCTTCTTGATTCGGGACATCACCCCGCAGAAGAACCTGGAGCAGCGGCTGATCCAGGCGGATCGGCTGGCGGCGCTGGGCACGCTGGCGGCGGGCGTGGCGCACGAGGTGAACAACCCCCTGAGCTACGTCTCCTCGAACCTCAACTTCGTCGCGGAGAACGTGGGGACGCTGCGGCGGGCCTTGCGCGGCGCGGACGGCCCGCTGGACGTCGACGTCGCGGATCGCCTGCTGGCCGAGTGCGCGGAGGCGCTCGCGGAGGCGCGAGAGGGCGCTGGCCGCATCCGCCATGTGGTGGGGGACTTGAAGACGTTCGCGCGCGGCCAGGACAGGGAAGAGGGGTTCGCGGACGTGAAGCGGGCGGTCGAGGCGTCCCTCAGCCTGATCATGCTGGAGCTGCGGCACCGGGCCCGGCTCAACAAGCAGCTGGAGGACGTGCCTCCGGTGCGAGGCAATGAGTCCCGGTTGGGGCAGGTGTTCCTCAACCTGCTGATCAACGCGGTCCAGGCCATCGAGGACGGCGCTCCCGACAGGAACGAGGTGGATGTTCACATGCGTCAGGAGGGGTCCTGGGTGGTGGTGGAGATCCAGGACTCCGGCCATGGCATCCCGCCGGATCTGCTCAAGCTCATCTTTGATCCGTTCTTCTCGACAAAGCCGGTGGGAGTGGGCACGGGGCTGGGGCTCTCCATCTGCCATGGCATCGTCACCGGTATGGGCGGAGACATCTCCGTGGAGAGCACCGTGGGCCGAGGCACATGCTTCAAAGTGAAGCTGCCGGTCTCTGATACGGCCTCGGTGGCCCAGGGCTCCGTGCTGGCGGAAGCGTCCTAGCGGGGCTACTTGTTGGGATGACCCTTCTCGCGGACCGTGGAGGCCATCCGGCCCAAGGCCCTGTCGAGCTTGGCTCCCGCTCTTCCGAACCAGCGCTGCTCCACCTGGGCGTAGAGCCGGGGCAGTTGCCGGCGTGCGGTCGCGGCGAGCGAGGCCAGCTCCGAACGAGGGACGCGGCTCCTGGACGCCCGGGCCCGCTCGGGCGCTTCGGCCATCGTCTTCAGCAGCACGTGGAGATCATGCATCTCTCCGAGCGTGTCCTGCAGCTCCTTGAGGTGATCGATGAGCTTGGGCGCGCCACGGAGCTCGCTGAAGGGCTCCAGCAGGTAGCGCACGCGCTTGGCGGCGATGCGAGCCTGGTGGCAGTTCTCCACGTCAGTGGGTCCCTGGATCCGGTCCAGGCGCTTGCGCAGCCTCCGGCCCTGGCGCCTCACCTGCTTCGCGGTGGACTGCCCGAAGGTGCGCCGGTGCGTGTCCTCGGCGCGCTCGAGCTGCTGGCGCAGGCGGCTGGCGAGCGGGGGGAAGTCTTGGGCGAAGCGCTCGCGGATCTCCCGTAGCAGTTGCGTGTGGCGCCGGGTGAGCTGGGCGCGCAGGTGGGCGGCTCCGGAGGTGGCGCGGCGGGCTCGGGAGTGTCCGGCGATCCAGCTCACCTCGACCTCGGCGTCGCGGGCCGGGTTGGTGAGGTGGGCGAGCTCGCGCAGGGCATCGAAGCTCTTGGCGGGCACGGCTTTGGCGAAGAGCTTGCGGTAGGTGGTGAGGTACGTGCGCACGTGGCGCAGGGCGACGCGCAGGTCATGCAGGGCTTCGGCGTCGTCACGGTGAGGCAGCCGCTCGACCCCGGACTCGGCTTGCTCCAGGTGCTGGAGCATGAGCTTTCGCGCGCCCTTGACCGCGGATTTGCGCGCGAGCTTCTTGGCGGCTGATGCCACGGATCCGGACCCCCGCCACACCGCGGAGGCGTGGCCGTTCGTCTCCGAGCGTGGGATCTCCCGCGGGGAACTTCAAGCGTTCGGCGGGGCAGGAGCGCGGGAGCGGAAGGTCCGAAGGTGGGGCCGTCTCATGGGAGACAGTGAAGTGTGAGGCAATGGGATGGCCTGTCGGCGGCTCAGGGAGGGAGCAGGCGTGTAGGATCGGGGTGCAATGAACGTTGCCCCTCGTGCGTAGGAGGAGACATGAACGTGACGGGTCTTCGCGGAATGGGGTCCCGGTTCTTCCGGTACCTGAGAGACGGTCGTGTCCCGCTGTGGAAGAAGCTCATCGGGCTGCTAGCGGTGATCTACTTCCTGTCTCCGGTGGATGCGATTCCCGATTTCATTCCCATCGTGGGGTGGCTGGATGATCTCGGCGTGCTGTCCGCCGCGGCCTTCTGGATGGTGCGGCAGGTGCAGCAGTACAACCCGGAGCCCACGCCGGATGGGGTGCCTCGGGACATGGACGGACGCTCGCGCCTGCCGCCGGTGCGCGACTCGTTCTGACAGGCCGGGGCGCTCCTAACAGTTGTGGCCGAAGCCTGGTGGACGCTGCTCCTGGGAGGTGACTATCTTCCAGGAGCGAGGAGCCTCACATGGTTCAGGTGGAAGCACCCCTGGCGTCAGTAGGGACGCCGCACCGCTTCAGCGTCGACGCTTACCATCGAATGCTGGAGTCCGGCATCCTGGATGAGGACGACCGTGTCGAGTTGCTCGAGGGCGTCATTGTCGAGCTGTCGCCTCGGGGAGTTGCTCACGCACGCATCATCACGCGGTTGACCAAGCTGTTGGTGCTGAGCCTGGGCGATGCGTTTGACGTGCGTCCCCAGGTGCCCCTCACGCTTGACGGGCAGAGCGAGCCCGAGCCGGAGCTCGCTGTCGTGCCGGCCAGCGCGGTGCCCTCAGATGAGCATCCGCATCATGCGCTGCTGGTTGTGGAAGTGGCGAGCGCCTCGCTAGCTCGTGACCGGGATGTGAAAGCGCGCCTCTACGCGCGGGCGTCCATTCCTGAGTACTGGCTGATCGACGCGGACAAAGCATGCATCGAGGTGTATCGGGAGCCTGATGCAGCGCAGGGGCGTTACCGGAGCCGGGAAGTGCGCTCCGGTGGTGAAGTGCTCGAGTGCCGCTCGCTGTCTGGCGTCTCCCTGCCCCTGACTCGGATCTTTGGCTGAGCCTGTTCTGGCTCACGCGGCCTTGCTGACCGCCTCGCGCCACGCCGCGAGGATGTGCTCGATGACCTCGGGCACGCCGAGGTCCTTGTTCACCTGGGTGAAGACGAACGGGCCATCTCCGCGCATCTTGCGTGAGTCCCTGTCCATCACGCCCAGGTCGGCTCCCACGTGGGGCGCCAGGTCCTTCTTGTTGATCACCAGCAGATCCGACTGGGTGATGCCGGGCCCGCCCTTGCGCGGCACCTTGTCACCGCCCGCCACGTCGATGACGTAGATGGTGTAGTCCACGAGCTCCCGGCTGTACTGCGCGGCGAGGTTGTCTCCGCCGCTCTCGACGATGAGCAGCTCCGGCTTCAGGTCGTGCATCAGCCCGTCGAGCGCGTCGAGGTTGTGGCTGATGTCCTCCCGGATGGCCGCGTGCGGGCAGCCGCCCGTCTCCACGGCGCGGATGCGCTCGGGCGCCAGCGCCTTGTTGCGGTGGAGGAACTCGGCGTCCTCCTTCGTGAAGATGTCGTTGGTGACCACTCCCAGCGAGTACTTGTCTCGCAGCGCCCGGCAGAGCGCCAGCACCAGCGCTGTCTTCCCGCTTCCCACCGGGCCGCCGATGCCCACCGTGAAGGAGCGCTGGCGGTAGTCGCGAGGCACCCGAGGCTCACGCTCCCGGAACAGGCCGGGGCCCGACCAGTGCTCGTGGGTGTGCCCGTGGTCATGATCAGGGTCGTGGTCATGGCCATGCGCGTGGTCGTGGTCATGATCGTGTTCGTGGTCGTGCATGGTGATCCTCAGGACTGGAAGAGTCGCGAATAGAGCCGATCGTGGGTGGCGCCGAGCAGATCGATGAGCGGCGCGGGTTGGGACAGTTCGTTCAAGGACAGCGGTCCGCAGCGCTCCAGGATTGCGCTCTGCACTTCGGCCAGCTCGTGCTGGAGCCGCTGCGCCTCGTGCGGCCCGAGCAGCCCCAATCGCACCGCCGCCGAGGCCACTCCGCGCAGCGCCAGATGGAGGAACAGCTCCTGGGTCTGCTCCAGCGGCACGGCGAGGGCTCGGAGCGCGAAGCCGAACATGGGCGCGTAGTGGGCCGCCAGGGTGCGCTCGCGGACCGCGGCATGGAGGCGCTGAAGCTCCGCCTCCGAGAAGATGCGTGCCATGGTGGACACCAGCGTCCGCCCCTGGGTGCGGCTGGTCCGGTTGGCGACGTGGTTGGAGAGGAACGCGTCACACCACGCGTCCAGCTTCGCCGGCTCCGCCTCCGGGCCATATGCGGCGCGGAGGAAGGGCAGGGAGCCATGTCCTGCCTGCCACAGCACGCCCTCGAGGAACGTGCGCAAGGCCTTCGGGTCGGGCACCTCGCCCTGTTGAGCAGCCGCCTCCAGCCCGGCGGAGTGCGAGAAGCCTCCAGTGGGAAAGGCCGAGTCGGCGAGCTGCAGGATGCGCCAGCGGATCGACATGCGCTCAGAACAGGCTGTACAGGCGGGCCAGGGGGACGCGGGTGGCCGGCTCGCAGCGCAGCAGCTCTCCGTCGGCGCGCACCTCGTAGGTCTCCGGATCCACGGTGATGCGGGGGAGCGCATCGTTCAGGCGCATGTCACGCTTGCCAATGCCTCGGCAGTTGCGCACCGCGCTCAGCTGCTTGTGCAGCCCCAGCGCGTTCACCCGGCCCTCCTCCAGCGAGCGCCGCGACACGAAGGCCAGGCTGGTGGCTCCCGTGGCTCGGCCGAAGGCGCCGAACATGGGGCGCATCTGCAAGGGTTGTGGCGTGGGGATGGACGCGTTGGCGTCTCCCATCTGCGCCCAGGAGATGAACCCGCCCTTCACCACCAGCTCCGGCCGAGCCCCGAAGAAGGCTGGTCGCCAGAGCACCAGATCCGCCAGCTTGCCCACCTCCACCGAGCCCACCTCGTGGCTGAAGCCGTGCGCGATGGCCGGGTTGATCGTGTACTTGGCCACGTAGCGGCGGATGCGGAGGTTGTCGTTGTCACCCCGCTCGTCCTTCAGCCGGCCCCGCTGCTCGCGCATCTTGTGCGCCGTCTGCCAGGTGCGAGTAATCACCTCGCCCACCCGGCCCATCGCCTGGCTGTCGCTGGAGATGATGCTGATGGCTCCCAGGTCGTGGAGGATGTCCTCCGCGGCGATCGTCTCTCCGCGGATGCGGCTCTCGGCGAAGGCCACGTCCTCGGGGATCTGCCGATCCAGGTGGTGGCAGACCATGAGCATGTCCAGGTGCTCGTCCAGCGTGTTCACCGTGTACGGGCGCGTCGGGTTCGTCGAGCTGGGGATGACGTTCGGCTCGCCGCACACGCGGATGATGTCCGGCGCGTGTCCGCCGCCCGCTCCCTCCGAGTGGTACGTGTGGATGGTGCGCCCCTTGAACGCGGCGATCGAGTCATCCACGAAGCCTGACTCGTTCAGCGTGTCGGTGTGGATGGTGACCTGGATGTCCTCGGCCTCGGCCACGCCCAGGCAGCAGTCGATCGCCGGGGGCGTGGTGCCCCAGTCCTCGTGCAGCTTGAGCCCCGCCGCGCCGGCCCGGATCTGATCCACCAGGCCCTCCGGCTGCGAGGTGTTGCCCTTGCCCGTCAGCGCGATGTTGAGCGGCAGCGTGTCCGTGGCCTGCAACATCAGCTCGATGTGCCGGGCGCCCGGCGTGCACGTGGTGGCGTTGGTGCCCGTGGCCGGCCCCGTGCCGCCCCCGACGAAGGTGGTGACTCCCGAGGCGATCGCCTCGAAGGCCTGCTGCGGGCAGATGTAGTGGATGTGCGCGTCGATGCCGCCCGCCGTGACGATGTGGCCCTCGGCGGAGATGACCTCGGTGGTGACGCCCACGAGCATCCCCGGCGTCACCCCGGGCATCACTCGCGGGTTGCCCGCCTTGCCGATGCCGGCGATCCGGCCCTGCTTGATGCCGATGTCCGCCTTGTAGATGCCCGTGAAGTCGACGATGAGCGCGTTGGTGATGACGCAGTCGAGCGCCTCCGCGTCCCCGATACCCGGCATCTGCCCCATCCGGTCGCGCAGCACCTTGCCGCCGCCGAACTTGCACTCATCTCCGTAGGAGGTGAAGTCCCGCTCCACCTCGGCGACGAGGCCCGTGTCGCCCAGCCGCACCCGATCTCCCGTGGTGGGGCCGTACATGTCCGCGTAGTGGCGGCGATCGAGAGTGCGGCTCATGGCGTACCTCCTGCCGGCTGGGTCGGTGCGATGGGGACGAGCGTCACCGTCTTGCGGTCTCCGGGCTCGAAGCGCACGGCCGTGCCCGAGGGGATGTCCAGCCGCATGCCGGTGGCCTGCGTGCGGTCGAACTCGAGCGCGCGGTTGGTGTGCTCGAAGGGGTAGTGGCTGCCCACCTGGATGGGACGGTCGCCGCGGTTCTCCACGGCGAGCGTGACGCGCGGGCGGCCCACGTTGAGGGCAATCTCTCCTGGCTGGATGAGCACTTCGCCGGGCGGAGGCGAGGACTCGGCGGCGGTGGAGGCGAAGACCGAGGCAGCTGGAACGGGCAGGAAGCTCCCGTAGAGCGCCAGCGAGAGATCTCCTTGCTCCAGCGAGACCGGGTGGTGGACGGTGACGAGCTTGGTCCCGTCCGGGAAGGTGCCCTCCACCTGCACCTCGTGGAGCAGCTCCGCGACGCCCGGGAGCACCTGCGCCCGCCCGAGCATCCGCCGGCCCACGTCCATCAGCTCGGACACGGAGCGTCCGTCGCGGATGAGCTCGAGCAGCTGGGTGGAGATGAGCGCGACAGCCTCGGGGTAGTTGAGGCGCAGCCCGCGAGCCAGTCGTTTCTGGGCCAGGAAGCCAGCGGCGTGGAGCGTGAGCTTGTCCAACTCGCGCGGGACCAGGTGCATGGGAGCCTCTCAGTCACAACCAGAGGCGCGGATAGTGCTGCACCGCGTCAGCCGCGTCACCATTTCCTTGCGAGAGGATCGTCTCCCAGCAACGTGGGCAGGGCGCGCAGGCGAACTCGCACGGCGGACAGGGCCTCCTCGACGGAGGTGGCGGCCACGCGCAGCAGGGCGCCGTCCTCTCCCAGCGGGCTGGCCGTCTCGATGACGGGCGCGCGGCGCCGAAGGGGAGTCAGGGGCCGCAGGATGGCCTCGCGGAGAGGGGCCACCTCTGGGCCGAAGACCGCGAGCATGGCCAGGGCCTCGAAGCGGCCCATGCGCGCGGGCAGGGCTCCCTCCTCGGGAGTCAGGCGGACGGCATCCAGCAGGAGCGGTATGCCCTCGCGCTGGATGAGGGTGCGGGCCAGGTAGTGCTCGAAGGCCCACCGTTCTCCTCGCGCGGCCCGGCCGCAGGTGAACGTGTCCAGCAGGACCACCGAGGCGCGAGGCGCGAGCGTGACGGTGGTCTCCTGCGCGTAGCGAGCCCCCGCGAAGCAGGACACGGGGTCGGGCAGCAGGACGAGCAATCCATCCTCTCCCACGCGAGCGTGGAGCTCCTGCCGGCAGCCTCGCGGCGAGCGGTACACCTTGGTGGAGGACTGGGTGGAGAGCAGTCCGGTGGCTCGGGCCCCCACGTCCACCTCGACGTGGATCGAATCTCCATCCACCAGCCCCCCGCCGAAGCTGGCCAGGTAGGCCCAGATGCCCCGGCCGTGGTTGCGCGGCAGCAGGAGCTTGAGGGGGCTGTTGGCGCGCGCGGCCCGGACGATCGTCCCGCG
Organism: Hyalangium sp.; assembly: GCF_045802625.1. Taxonomy (NCBI): domain Bacteria; kingdom Pseudomonadati; phylum Myxococcota; class Myxococcia; order Myxococcales; family Archangiaceae; genus Hyalangium; species Hyalangium sp. The sequence continues at coordinate 83,262 of NZ_JBJMQP010000054.1, forward strand.
AGCCCCGTGCTCGAGCGCGAGGACGCCTCTGCCGGGCGCGTGCTCCGGGCGCGCCTCGTTGTGCGCAAGGGCCCGCATCCGTCCTCAGTTGTCGCGCTTCTCGAAGTGGACGAAGTCGATGAGGAACGTGGTCGCCACCACCAGGGTGCGAAGCCGAGGGTCTTCGATGGCTCCGAAGGTGACGCCGAAGTTGTCGGCGCTCGTGAACAACTCCTTGCCGAGCCCGCTCCACTGCTTCTGGATCTTCCCCACCTCGCGGCCGTTCTGCTCCACGTTGAACGTCCACGGCTTGAAGAATGGGCCGCGCAGCATGGCGAGCACCTCGCCCGAGGCGTCGCGCACCTCGTAGAGCCGCTCGAAGAAGGCGAAGCGCTGCTGGATGCTGCCCAGGGGGCGGCCCATCCCGTCCTCCACGTTCAGGCGGGAGAGCCACCAGTGCCAGGGCCGCTTCAGCCGCAGCAGGATGGCACCGTCGGGCGTCTTCAGCTCCAGGGTGAAGGGGCGGCTCGCCTTGAGGAACATGCGCAGCAGGAACGCGCTGACGCTGTCGCCCACCTCGCCCACGAAGAACAGGGGCTGATCGTCATCGCCCACCACCATGTAGCGGTTGTGGGTCTCGATGCCGGTGAGGATCTCTCCCCACTCCTTCTTCTGCCGCACGCGCAGCGTGTGGTGGCGTTGGAACAGGGTGAGGGCGGTCGAGTCGGAGCGCATGGCGGCCTCGGGATGAGGGTTTGGCGCACCCTATCGTCCCGAGGCCCCTCTCGTCAGGAGAGAACCCTCACCGCGTGGCGAGCGTGTCCACGTGCTGCCGCAGCTTCGCCTCGTCGCCGATGCACGCGCTGAGGCCCGCCAGCGGCTGTGCTGCCTGGGCAATCTTGCCCCGGGTGCGAGGCCCCGCGGCCACCAGCCACGCCACACCGAGCGCCAGCTCCGCTACCTCGGGCACGCCGGTGAGCCCGGCGACGAGCGAGACCAGCGCATCCACCGCCTTCTTCACCTGGGCGCCGTGCAGCGGGTGGTTGCTGGTGATGCCCTGACGCAGCAGCTCCAGCAGCGCGAGCGCGGTGGCGCGGGCCTGGCGCACCGGCTCCGGGCCCGTACCACTGCCCTCCCACAGGCCGCTGGCGAGCTGGCGGGACAGCAGCGCGGTGATGTCCGTGCCCTCGGCCGGCTTCCTCTCTGCCGGGGCTTCCGCCAGGTCGAACGCATTGGCCAGCTCCTGCTCCAGGGGCTCAGGCTCGCTCGGCGGGGTGGACGGCGCGCCGTGGGACACGAAGGCGTCGGCGATCCGGCTGAAGAGGCCCCCCTTTGCCTTCGCGGGCGAGGGCGTGGGCATCCCTTCGGCCCTCGCGTTGCGGCTGAGCTCGGCGGCCGGGGCGGGCGCCGGCTGGAATTGCATGGGCGCGGCCGCGACAGGCATGGGAGCCGGGGCCGGGCGCGCGGCAGGCGGAGGCGGGGCCCCACCCGGCGCCTTTCCCCCGACGGCCGGCATGGAACCCGTGATGGCCCTGGCCCTCTGCCGCCTGGGCATCCCCTGGCCCAGGTCCTTCTTGAAGGAGGCGCCATCGGCGGCCTTCTCCGCCTCCTCCTGCTTCGCGGTGCCGAACATGGCCCAGCCCGCGGGCGCGTTCACGGGGACGACGCGCGTCTCCGGCTGGCCCGAGGCGCGGCGCTCACCGGTGCGCTCCTCCACCACGACGAAGGAGGTGTACCTGGTGACGATCTGGTGCGCCACGGCGAGCTGGACGATGCGCTCCTTCATCCGCTGGGCGCGGCGGCCATCCAGCTCGGCGGACTCCCACGCGCGGATGCGCTCGGCGGCCCACAGCTTCTCCACCGCCGGGCGATCCGAGGCCGCGGTGAAGTCCACGGGGATGGTGAGCGAGAACGGCTCGCGGCCCGAGCGGCCCTTGAGCGTCACCTTGCCCCGGCCCGCCGTGGGGTAGCGGCCGAACAGCGTCCACGGCACGGCGTCCACCAGCGGCGGCAGCTCCGCAGGAGCCAGCTCGGTGCCCTCCACGCCCTCGAAGGTGGCCGTGAGCTCCGTGACGCGCGGGGCGAGCGCACGGGAGAACTGGGCCACCACCTTGTCGTCGATGCGCTCGCCCGGGTGGATGAACTCCACCGCGCCGCCCGTCTGCCGCGCCATGTCTCGCAGCAGCACGTCGCTCACGTTGGTGCCGATGCCGAACGAGTACACGCGCGTCGTCTTCCGAGCCCCCAGCACCGCGCGGAGGATCTCCTCCTCGTTGCCCACCTGCCCATCCGTGAGCAACACCACCACGCCGTCCGGCACGCCCTGCACGGCGGCCGTCATCGGCTGGAGCAGCTCGGTGCCGCCCGAGGCATTGAGCGCGGCCACCCACCGGTCCGCCTGCTCCAGCGTCTTCTGCGTGAAGACAGCCGGCTCGGGGGCGAACGTCCGATAGCTGTTCTCGAAGGCGATGATGTTGAACCGGTCCCCCTCGCGCAGGTGGCGCAGGCACAGCCGCAGCGCGCCCTGGGCCTGGGGCAGGCTCTCTCCGGCCATGGAGCCCGAGGTGTCCACCACGAACACCACCTCCTGGCGCTTCGCCCCGCCCGCCATTCCGAGCAGGTCCGGCACCACGGTGAGGGCGAAGGTGCCCTCCTTCTCGCCCTGGCGGTGGGTGACGAGCGTGGTGAGCGAGGTGCTCGTGTCCTCGCTGCGCACGGTGAGGACGAAGTCGCGGTCCAGCGCCACCTCGCCCTTGGAGAACTTCACGCGCACCTTGGGCCCGTCCTTCTCGAGCGTGAGCGCGTGCGAGGGGCTCTCCACCACCACCTCGCGGCCCAGGTCCACCAGCAGGTCCATCTTCAGGCCGTAGCCCACCTGGCCGATCGGCGGGGTGATGCGGTCGGCGTCCGGCACCCGGTGGGTGGGGTTGGCCGAGCCATGCCCGGTGCGGTCTCCCTGCGCGCTGCCGGGGATGTAGCGCGGCGCCACCAGCGTGGGCAGCATCCACCGCACGCTGCCCTCCTCCACCTGGATGGCCTGGAGGAACTCCACCTCCACCAGCGTCTCCTCGTCCGGCAGCAGGTTGCCCACCTGGGCGGTGAAGACGTTGGGGCGCTCCTGATCCAGCAGCGCGGCGCCGTGGCCGGCGGTGACGGCGTCGTCGTACGTGCGGAAGGCCTCCTCGCGCTCCTTCACCACGCCCTGCACCTTGCGGCCGTTGCACTCCATGGAGAAGCCGGTGAGCGTCCCGTCCGAGGGGAGCGGGAACACGTAGACGGCCTCCACGGGGCGGCGCTCGGTGTTGCGGTAGCGCTGGCGCACGCGCACCCGCGCATGTCCGCCGAGGAGCTCACCTGTCACTTCCACGCCCTGGAGCGGAATCTGCGCGCCATCCCGCGTGAACAGCCCGCACTGCGTCCTCTGGTCTGCCTGCTCGGTCGTCATTGGGGTTCTACCTTTCTTCCGACTGCTCGATGAGGGCGCGCACGCGTTCGGCGAGCGCACGGGTCTTGTCGTCCGCGGTGTCCGCGAGGTGCAGCTCCAGCCCCGGCGCCAGCTCCCAGCGCCGATAGCCTGCCACCGCCACCTGCCTGCTTGTCGAGGCCGGCCCCGTCGTGGACACCTCGGAGGCCTTCAGCGGTTCCGGCGCCGCGGCCGGAGGCGGCGGGAGGATGTCCTTGGGCAGCTCGGACTCCGCCAGCGTCCGCAGCTCCTCCGGGCTCAGGCGCGCCAGCTCCACCTGGATGGCATCCAGCGGCAGGAAGCGCGCCTGCAGCACGCGAATGGCCTTGAGCCGCCGCAGGTGCTCCTCGCCGTAGACGGTGTCCGGCCCCTTGAAGGGCGGGGCGGGCAGCAGCCCTCGCTGCACGTAGTAGCGCACCGTGCGCGGCGAGACGCCTGCCTCGGCGGCCAGCTCGGCCAGCTTCCATTCGGTCTGTGTCTTCCTCGGGCTCACGAGTCAGACAATAAGACTCGACAGTTTAAGTGTCAAGATGACAGTGCGAGAAATCTCGCCACTGGCGGGTTGGCGCCCGGGTGGGACGCGCCACTGGCAGAGTGGGTGGCGAGTCGGACGTGCCACTGGCGAGAAGCTCAAAGGGAGGCGCACGGAGGCGTGGTGCAGGCCAGCCCGCGCGGCTCGAGTGGCTTCGCGTGGGCCAGGTCATCCAGCAGCCGTAGGAAGTCCAGCAGCACCCGGGGCATGAGGAAGTGGCGGCGCACATGCTCGCGTCCCTGCTCGCCCAGGTAGTGCGCCTCCTGGGGGTGTTGCAGCAGGTGCAGCACGGCCTCCGCGCACTGCTCCACGCTGTCGACGAGGAGCCCGCCGACGCCCTCGGGCATCTGCAGGGGGATGCCTCCGGCGCGCCCGGCGACGACCGGAGTGCCCTTCCACAGCGCCTCGGAGACGACGAGGCCGAAGCCCTCGCGGATGGACTTCTGGATGACGACATCCGAGAGCAACTGGAAGGCGTTGACCTCGATGTTCCCCACGCCCACCAGGTTGGTGAAGATGTGGATGCGGTTGTCGTCGGCGGTGGCGTCGCGGATCTGCCGGTAGACGTCCCAGCCCTCGGGGTCATCCAGGGCGAGCGAGCCCACCATGGCGAGCTGCAGGTGGGGCAGCTCGGCCCGCACGCGCCGGTAGGCGGCGATGACCCCGAGCGGATCCTTCCAGGGATCGAAGCGGCTGATCTGGGTGACGAGCGGCCGGTTGGTGCGCACGCCGATCCACTCGAGCACCTGCCGCGCCAGCTTTTCCGGGAGCGGGAGGTTCTTGGGGCTGAGCGGATCAATTGCGGGCGATTGGATGGCGACGTGGGAGATGGGGAAGCGCGGGGGGATGAACTCCGGGAGCGTGAAGATGGCGGCGTCGTAGGCGCTGAGGAACGGGCGGAGGAACTCCCAGGCCTCGGGGTTGGGGTTCGAGGTGTCGATGTGGCAGCGCCAGATCCACCGCGCGCCCTTGCGGCCGCCGAGCATGGGCAGGGCGGCGGGCTGCGGATCATGGACGATGATGAAGTCGTAGTCCTCGGAGAGGTGCGAGGAGTTGAGCCGCGACTGGGCGAGGTACGTGGCCTTGTCCGACTCGGAGAACCCGCCGGGGGCGCCCTGGAGCGCGTTATGGAGGCGCTTGGTGACGTGGAAGAACTCCTGATCGCCGCGGATGATCTGCCAGTCGGTCACGAGCCCGAGATCATTGAGGAGGGCAACTCCCGAGCGGAGGAGCTCCGAGACACCACCGCCGTAAGGAGTGGCATTGAGCTGGAGGCAGCGGGCGCCGCGCAGGCGCTCGGCGAGGGAGAGCACCTCGTCCATCTGCTCATCGGGGGCAATGCCCCGGTACGCCGAGAACGAACGCTTGCCGAGGTCGACGAGGTCCAGCATCGGGCACTCCGGGGAATGGTCCTGAGGAAGGTTGGACACGCGGGGCTGGGGCTTCAGCGAGGAGGCGAGGGAAGCCGGGGAGGAGGCCCGGGGCACGGTGGCCTGAAGGGATGCCCGCTCATCCGGTGCCGAACGAAAGCCCGAACGGCTCGTTGCCTTGTCAGGGGGCGATCCCTAGGGTCGGGAATCCCTTCGGAGGATCTATGCGTCGCGCCGTGATCATCGCCGCCGTCCTGGCCGCCATCGCCGTTGCTTGTCGGACGACCCAGCCTCCCGGGACAGAGAACCAGGTGCCCATCGATCAGGTGGGGCCGGAGCCCGTGCAGAACGTCCCTGCGGAGCCCCCGGGCCCCGCGGGCCCCATCACCGCGCCGCCGGTGGACGCGGGCACGCCACCGATGGATGCGGGGACGCGGCAGTAGGAGTCTCTGGCTAGGAGAAGATGTTGGACCGAGCGGCCTCGGCGATGGCGACGACGGCGGGGTGGCGCAGGCGGCGCTCGACGGTGATGGCGTAGAAGCAGTTCTCGATCTCCTCGGTGCGGCCGATGACGGAGACGTCGAACTGTCGAGAGACCTCGGCCTCGATCACGGAGGGCATGGCGAAGACGCCAAGCCCGCGCTGTCCGAAGGCCTTGAGGAGGGCGCTGTCGTCGAAGTCGCCGACGATGGTGGGGCGCACGCCTTGAGCCTCGAACCAGAGATCGAGCGCATGGCGGACCGAGCTGGCCTCGGAGGGCATGAGCATGGGAGCGCCGTCGAGGGATCGAGGGAAGCCCTTGCGGAGGTGGGAGTGCGAGGCGGCGGCGAAGAAGGACACCCCACACTTGCCGAGCAGGTGATTGAAGGCGCGGACGCTGACGGGCTCGGAGCCGGGGGCATCGGCGAGCACGACATCCAGCTCGTGGAGGGCGAGCGAGGCCAGCAATTGGGGCAGGGGGCCCTCGCGACAGACGAGGCGCAGGGGCCCCACGTCGAGGGCGGGCTGGAGCAGGCGCTCGGCGACGACCTTGGGGACGACGTCGGCGACTCCGACCTGAAGGCGGAGCTGCTGACCGGAGGGCAGGCCACCGACGACGTTCTTGAGCTCATTGCCGAGCCGGAAGATCTCATCGGCGTAGCGCATGACGGTGCGGCCCACGTCGGTGAGGACGAGCTTGCGGCCCCGGCGTTCGAAGAGCTTGTGGCCGAGGGCTTCCTCGAGGAGCTTGATCTGGCTGCTGATGGTGGGTTGGGCGAGGCGCAGCTCTTCGCCGGCCTTGGCGATGGTGCCGGCCCGGGCGACGGTCCAGAAGTAGAGCAGGTGGTGATAGTTGAGCCAGCTCACGCGTACCTCGAAGGGGGCGGGACGCGCCTTTGGATTCACGAGGAGGCACAGGGTTCCGCGCGCGGAGTGACCTGGAAGGAGGGCTTCTGGGCATCCGAGAGTGGGAGGGCTGGTAAGGGATGGAGGGTGTGGGGGCTGGCGGGCGGATGCTGGGGGACAGGAGGATCAGAACGCGCTTGACGTGAGGAGGGAGTCCCCGTAAATCGGCGCCTGCCTTCGCAGTGGCATCCGCCCAGGTAGCTCAGTCGGTAGAGCAGGGGACTGAAAATCCCCGTGTCGGTGGTTCGATTCCGCCCCTGGGCACAAAAAAATCAAGAGATTTCAGGGCGTTGGACTTCGGTCTGGCGCCCTTCTTTTTTGCCCGCCGTGCGCCATGGGCAAAATACGGGCAACCTCCTGCTCGTTTCCTCCATGAGGAGGTCGCGAGCTGATGGGCGAGCGCCCATCTACCTCGACGCGCCCCTGGCCGAAGAGTTCCTGATCTGGAACCGGGATGTGAAGAAGAACTCCCGCGAGTGGCTGGAGAAGCAGCAGCGATACCTCGCGTGGTGGGCCGATCAGCTCAAGGGGCTCGACCTGCGGAAGGTCAGCCTCGTGGATCACATCAAGCCCGCGTTGAAGAGCGCCGGGAAGAGTCCCCACCGGATAGCGGTCCTCAAGAGCGTCTACTCCTGGCTGCGGAAGGAGAAGCACCTGCTTTCGGTGAACGAGGACCCGACGTTCCAGACGCTGGTCGTGCCCCAAGCGAGGCCTGAGCAGTGGAAGCGGGACAAGGTTATTCCTCGGGAGCACTACCTCCTGGCGCGAGAGCACCTTGCTCCGCACTGGCGCGACGGGATGGACGTGCAGGCTGGGACCGGCCGGCATGTCACCGAGCTGATCCGTTTCGCCAAGGAGGGCAGCGTGGAGCCGTATCGGGGCGATGCCGAGGAAGTCTCGGGAGTGCTGGTGTGCCCTCAGACGAAGAGCGGCGAGCCGTTGCGCACCGCCGTGTCCGCCGAAGTGCTGGAAGCCGGGAAGCGACTGCTGGAGCGAGGCACCTTTGGCCGCGAGAAGTACGGCATGGCGATCATCTCGGCGTGCAAGGCAGCGGGCATCCCGTCATTCACCCCCGGTAGGTTCCGGCACTCCGTCGCCACCTGGGCCATCGAGAAGGGAGCTGACCCTGCTTCCGTCGCGGCCTTCCTCAACCACAAGAGCCCGAGCACCACGCGGCGCTTCTATGCGACGCATGCCGTCCCGGCGAAGATTCCCACCTTGCGGTGAAGAACTGTTCCTGCTCATTTCACCACCACCAACGAGGAGACACGATGGGCAAGACGCAGCTTGAGGCGACGACGATGTGGACGTGCGATACCTGTGGCCAGAAGATCAACAGCGCAAAAGACGGCTGGGTCGAGTGGCTGCACTTCTTCCCAGGGCCCGCTTCCGGCCCCAAGGGACACGGTCTTCGCCTTGTGCATAACGGCGGTACAAGTCCCCGAGGGCTCTCGGGGTGTCAGTACGGCAAGGGGGCGAAGAAGCCCAACGAGATGGTGCAGGATCTTCAGCTCGAAGAGTTCCTGGGTGCCGATGGGCTGATGCGCCTCCTCGAACTCATCTACGACCAGAAGGTGCCCACCGAGGAGGTGCTAGAGATGATCAAGCGCCTGCACATACCTGGCTACGAGGAAGCGCGTCTCCACTTCGAGAGCGCCATTGCAGCGGGCGAATTCGAACCGAACACTGCACCTGGATTCCCGTTCCAGTTCCAGATTGCTGGGGTTCTCAAGTTCGCACGCAGCCGCCAGTCAGACGAGTGACCATCCACTCCTGGGAGGTCGTATGGAGCCGGGCTTGGGGGGATCTCACTCCCCAGCCAGTAGAGGCCGCGCCGGGGGGCGCTGCCGTCGTAGCAGGCGGGGTACGCCTGCTCAGGGTCCGCTCTTCTTCAACCAGAAGAAGCTCCCCCCACTGCGAAGCGCCCGCTCCAGGAACTCCTCGAAGGAGCGGGCGATCTGCTTGCAGTGCTTCGGGTTTGGCCACGCCTCATGCCAGCCGTCCATGATGGGATACCGGCTGTCCTCCTGCCGCTCCATATCCACGAGGACGTAGTCTCCGTCCTGGAGATCGCAGATGGCGTACATCGAGGCGGGGCCGTCCTCGTCCTTGTCCTCTCCGAAGATCGCCACTCGGGCTCGGATGATCTCCGACAGCGGGAGGAAGCGATAGTTCGCGTCCGGCCTCCGCTTGAACAAGGTCCCCCCGTTGCAATGCAGGTAGAAGGCCCGCAGATCGGGATCCAGCCGCCAGCCGACCCGCCGCTCGAACTCGTCGATCTCTTCGGGAGTGGCGGGAGGATTCGGGAAGTGATGGTGCGAGATCTCTTCGAGGAGGGACTGGAGGGGCATGGCCTTCAATCCGTGTAGGGTCGGTCGGGACCGACAGTGCCCCTGGAAAAATGGATCCGACTTTCCCTCAAGGCTTGAGTCTCTTCTCACTGGAGCCTGTCCCTCCCGGAGCGGGGGGCTCGCAGGCTCCAGCTTTCTCGGAGTGACTGTGGGCGTGGGCACTCACCCTGGCGCAGCGGGTGGCGGTGGGGTAGGTGGCGGTGACGCTGGAGAAGGAACAGGCGCAGGCGCAGGGGCGGGCGCGGGCGGAGGAGAAGAGGCCGGTGGTGGCGCCGACGCGGGCGTACCGGTGCCCGTGTCCGGTAGGGGAACGGCAGGTGAGGGTGTTGGCTCGGGCGAAGGAGTGCTTGGGCGATAGGGCTCGGGCTCGGCCGGAAGCGGTTCGGCTCGTGGTGGCGGGGCCTCGCCTACCACTTCGCCTTGGGGGGTGACTGCGTACACATAGTGCCAGTCGAGCACGCGCCCGACTGGGCCACCGCACCGATTAAAGTGTTGGCCCAGCGCCACGTAATACAGGCCCGGCGTGGGGCCTGTGGAGACGGCGACATCCATTCCCTGCGCGGGAGTGGAGCATCCCCAGAACAGTCCTGGATCCGTGTTGGTTCTCACCATTTCACGGATGGCGGCCGCTGCGGCAATCGCGGCCTCTGCCTCGATGGCAGGGACGATGAGCTTGGCCGATTGCTCGTCTTGCGCGGTCTCCGGCCACTTCACCTCTCCCTTCCAGGAGACAGCGGGCCTGATACAGCCAGGCAGTATCGCTGCGAGTACAGCCAGTGCACACACCTTGATCATCTCTTTCCTCCATCGCACCCAGCAACAGAACTCTGGGCGCTGCGTTCCATCGCTCCGGTTTCCCTCATGGCTTGAGTCGCATAGGCGCGGTCCACGCTCCAGGCCAGGTGTCTACTCGCTCAACAGATGCAGAGATCCCTGACGACATCGAGGCACGGTCATGCCGTGCCCAGTGAGGTTGCCTGGGGCGCAGTGACCGAGAGTGACCCAGCGAGACTTGGCATTGCTCCACTGTTGGATCTCGCCCGTGGGAAACCAGCGGAGGAAGATGCGCGTGCCGTCCTGGCGCTCGGCCACCAGTGCCGAGGCCAGCTCAATCGGCGTGTTCTTGTAGCGGGCCGGAGCCGGGTTGCCCGGCCACAAGCGGACTTCCGCCATGGTCACAAGGGGGTTGAACGCGTCCGTCGGCCAAGGGATGAGATCATCCGAAGAGGGAGGCGCGGCGCAGAGATGGTTGTGCACGTACCCGACGACCCATACCTGAGAGGGAGGGTAGTCCTCATCCTTCACCGCGAAGAACGGCCTGCATGTCTTGTGGTTTCCCGCGACGGGCTCGGACACGCGCCAGGACAGGGAGTCGCTGTCTCCAGCGACATAGACCGTCGAGCAGTACTCCGTGGACATGCCCACTATGGGCCGCTGCGTTGCCCAGTCACACACCTTGGCGCCCGGGAGCTTGAGCAGTGCGTCCGCGACATCTCGAAGCAAGGAGATGGGGATGGAGGTGTCCCCCGTGGGCATCTCGACGGTGGGCACATCCGACCACGGTCCGCGAGGGACGGGCGCATCTTGAGGCGTCATGTTAGCCGGGGGCGGAGTCGCGCATGCTGCTCCGAGAAGGAGGAGCGGAAGCAGAGATTTCATGAACGCCTTCTCGCGAAGGGAGGACGTGCCCAAGCACGGTGGTACGGCAAGCCTACGCACTTCGCGAGTCTGCTGCCACACCCTCAGCCGGGCATACGCGCCCCCTGGGAAGCGGGTGGTGGTGCTGCTGTGGCGGACCGAGGCCACCCACAGTAGTGGTCCGTGGACGCCCCGCTTGCAACGTGGTCCGGTGAATCTCCCCTCCCTGGCGGGATAAGGGCCAGGCTGGAGGGACTCATTGCCTCGGGGGACATCAAGACGGTGCCGTTCAACGGTCGGGTCCGCATCCCACTTGCGGAGGTCGAGCGGATCTTGAACGAGGGCATCCCGACAGTGGACGCTCCCCGGCCCAGGATCCGCCGTCCTATACGTGCAAGCACGCCCGAGCTGTCCGAGTCACCGGGCGAGAAGATCCGCAAGCTGAAATTCTGATTATTCAGTCCCCTTCATGAAGCGCATCGTATTGGAGTGATCATGAGCAAATCCTTCATCAACGGGCGCTCCGTCGTCCACAAGGGCGATGGAAAAACCAATGTCAGTGCCCCGCCAGATGTGTGCAAGACGCCATCTCCAGGTGGTCCTATCCCTGTTCCCTATGTGAATGTGTCACAGGACAGCGACTTGGCCGCAGGAAGCACCTCGGTTTTCATCAGTGGCAACTCCATTGCGTTGAAGGACTCACACTTGAGCACGAGCACAGGTGACGAGGCGGGAACAGCGGGAGGAGGCCTCATCTCGGCGAAGACGAAAGGGAAGACGACCTGGGGATCCTATAGTCTTGATGTGAAAGTCGAAGGCAAGGGTGTCGTCCGCTTTCTGGATGTTACCCAGCACAATGGGAATACCTTCAATACTGCATTCAAGCAACAAGGTGGTACGGGACTGGCTTACGGAGATGATCCCGTGAACGGGAGCACTCAGTGCCCAAACTGCTCCGAACCTAAAGCTGAACATCGTATCCACGAGACACCCATCGCCTTGAAGCATTCCAGAGAACTCCTGCGAGAACTCCTGAGGGTCGCAGAGGAGTTGCCGATAGAGGATGTTCTCAAGGTGGCCATAGAGGAAGACGGCACCGATACCTTCAGGGGCTACATGATCGGTGTGCTTCTCTGTAAATGCGGGGACGGCAGCAAGATATACGCTGCCATGTCGGGCAGTTACTACACGACGGCATTCACGAAGGCCGTTGAACAACTCGCAGCCAAAGACGGCAGATGGACTCTCTGTCAGCCACTCTCCGAGAAAGATTTCATTACGAACCCGCGTGGCGATGAAATTGCCCTGTCTTCATTTCGCAAGAAGAAGATCGGCAGGAACAAGCCTGGAGTCTGCGCCGCACCGCAACTCCTCCAAGGGGCTCAGAGAAGCGGCCACATCCCGCAGAGCATGTCCGAAGTCTGGTTTCGTCCACGAATCTGGAAGCGCTTTCGCCAAGGTAGCCAGACGGTCGCCGTGGAGCATGAGCGCAAAGGCAAACTCGTGAAGAGGTCCTTCAAGCATCGCGAGAGCGTACCCTCATGCGATACTTGCAAGGTCGTCGTGACAGAGATGCTCTGTGACGTTAACAAGAAGAAGTGTTGAACTCATGTGGCACGATGCGTATGTGGCTCCTCTCGGGGCACACAAGGAGAGGCTTGCGTGCGAGAGTTGATGGAGTACATCCGGCAGTATGATCCCGCCTTTTCCTCCAGGGTCGAAGGAGCATCCCAGGAGGAGGTAGCCAGACTGGAGCAGCTCGTGGGCCAGCCGTTACCTGCAAGGTACAAGCAGTTCCTGCGCACTCTCGGCAGATCCATGGGCGACCTTCAGGCCGAAGACACGGACTTTCGAATCGAGCGCGTTCTGAAGTTCTACGAGAACAGCAAGAGGCGTCCCCCTGCGCGGTATATCCTGATCGGGGCGCAAGTGGCGGACACATATGATCAGTATCTTCTCGACCGTGCGGCAGCATCAGGAGAAGAAGACTGCGCGGTGGTCCAAGCGGATCCTGCGGAGCCTTTCACCTCCACCGACTACATTCATACTTTGTATCCATCACTCCAAGACATGCTCTTCGTGCTGGCTTTCAGCACCAAGCGGATGGCGATGCTGCCGCATCGGCGTGATTTCCTCCCTTCACTCGTAGACAGCGGCAAAGGACGCCTCCGCATCGTACCTTCCGGGTTGCTTGATTCCCTTGAGGGGATCCTGGGTCGGCTTGGATTCCAGAAACTGCCGTACACCAGTGCGCTGAATCCGCTTTTCGAACGGGGTGATGCTGCGCTCTACGCCAGTCGCTCCCCTGAGGGAGACGGCGTAACTATAGAGCTGGGTGCCGAGGACCAACGGGAGTTTCGCCGACTAAGCGAGATTCTCCGCGATAACACGCCTCTCGTCTGAATCGCGCTGCGCGATCTTTCCTGCGGGAAGACCCCTCAAGTTGCGGGTTGGCAAGCAAGCGGGGGAGTGCGACTGCCATGGGCAAATTACGGGCAACCACATCGTTCCTTTTCGACCGTCCCAACCCCTCCGCCAGAGGAGGAACGGAGGGCAGCCAGGCGCTTGGGCGGCCTGAAAATCCCCGTGTCGGTGGTTCGATTCCGCCCCTGGGCACACAGCTTGAAGAACTCTCAGGGCCTCGAACTCCGGTTCGAGGCCCTTTGTTTTTCGCCCGCCAAGCGGCATGCGCTGCGGATAGAAGGCCGGGTTGAGTGGGTAGCCTTCCTGGGCGCCCTCCCGCTGGCACGTCTGCACTGCCATGGGCCATAGAAGAAGGTCGTCCTCATCCGGCCGCCGGACACCTCCAGCCAAGCTCTGAGCACCGAACAGGGGCACTCCGCCTGCCTGGTCCGCGTGCAGGTGCTGGCATGCGACGACCCGAGGTATTAGGTTGGGTACCAGAGACACTACCCGTTGGGGAAGGTCATGGACCCGAATGCAATCATGGCGCTCGAGAGAGCAGGTATCGACTCAACGCACCCGGAGCTCCTCCGAGTGCCCACCGTGCTCGGAGAGCAGGGCCGGGTGGTATCGCTGGACCAGGATCTGCCCGTCCCCGTGATGGATGAGCTGGAACGGGTGGTCTGGATCCCCCTGCTCCCCATCTCCCAGCTCTGGACGGGCTCGGCGGTGGCTCCGGACTTCTCCCGGGCTCCTCCGCCGGAATACGAGCCGTTCTTCATCCTGATTGAGACCACCGCCGCCGAGTATTGCGACGCGATCGGCCGCCCCGAGCGCGACAGGGAGTTCGAGCGCCTCTACCGCGCATTGAGGCGGCGCCCCGATGGCGTGGAACCCAACCCACTGTTCTCCTACCTGCGGGCCGCCGCGCGCCTCTACCTCTCCCTGCGAGACGTGAGCCGCGCCGAGTTCGAGGCCGTGGCCGACCGCCTACGTGTCTCGGCGCGGACCTTCGCCTCTCGGATCGACAGCACGAACTACCACCGCTTCGTGCTCGAGGAGTTCTTCCACCCCACGGCTCGGCCCCTTCCGCGGGCTGGCCTGGATGAAGAAGGTTTGAGCGCCCCCTGACTCTCTTGGATTTTTCGAGCGTATGTCCAGCCAACAGGTTGAATCCCCCTCCCACTCCAAGTCTTCTCCTCCACAGGCCGCCCCGGAGGCCCTGTCCCCCTTGCGGCGCCTGCTCACCCGCGATGCGCTCGCCGAGACGGCGGGCCCACGGTTGTTCAAGCAGGGAGAGACATGTCTGGCCCGGCATTGCGTCACCTCGTTCGAGGCCTTGCCCGATGCCCTCCATGGCCAGGTCCTCAACCGGCACGGCCATCCCTATTCCGTCGTCATCTCGACCGACGCGGAGGGCTTCTTTGCTGAGTGTCAGTGCTCGACCTTCGACAACCAGGGGTTCTGCAAGCACATCGTCGCGCTCGGGCTCGCGTTCCTTCAGGCCGGTGGCTCCGTATCAGAGCGGGCCCTGCCTCCTCCCAAGCCCGAGCGGCCTCAGAGACCCGAGGAGCTTCAGGCGTGGCTGGAGGCCCATCACGTCACCCACGCCCGGTGGACGCCCTTGTCCGTCGTGGAGCCGTTCCTCGTCAAGAGCTTCCGCGAGACGCGCGGGCTCTATGGCCTGGAGCACCTGCCCGTCACGGCCCCGCTGGATGGGACGCTCGATCTGCACCGCCACGTTCGAGGCGCCGCGACCCAGACGCTCTTGCAGGAGGCGGTGTGGACGTGGCTCGGCGCCGAGGCTGAACGCGTCCGCCGGGGGCTCGAGCTCGAACAGGAGCGAGCCTCGACGCCACGCCCTGCTCCCACCGATGCGCGCCTGATCCCCTGGAAGGAGGCGCTCGAGAGGGCGCGTGCGCGAGTGCGAGAGTTTTCAGTGCCCCGGCTCCTTCCGGGCCGGCCGGATGTCACGCTCCAGGACCGCCCCCTGCTCCTGTTCGTCGAAGAGCCGGGAAGCCCTCCTCATCCGCTCAAGGTGCTTGGCCCATGGAGTGGCCTGCCGCGGATGCGTGTGTCGGTGGATCCTCGCGCGCTGCTCGAAGAGCGGGAGGCCCTGGCCTGCTGGTGTACTTCCAAGGGAGAAGCCCGCTGCGTTCATGCCCTCTCCGCGCTCGACACCCTGCTCGACATGCTCGCCGAGCCCTTGCAGGCGCAGTTCAACGCACGGCTCGCCGAGCTGCTCTTCGAGGTGCCTGCTCGGGAGATCCTCGGCGCCTTCGAGCAGGCCACGCAGGCTCATGCGCGGGCCTCCTCGCTGGCGGAGGTTCGCGTCTCCTTCCGTTTGGAGGGCCTCGAGGAGCGGGCTCCCAAGCTGCGCATGTATCTGCACCGGCCAGTGAAGAGGGGAGGGTTCTCCAAAGGCACGTCGGCGAGCTGGAGGGACCGGGATGAGCTCCGCTCCATGCTCTCGGACCCGCGAGAGCTGGAGGCCTTCGAGCTGATCGAGCTCGGCTCCAGGCACATGCTCGCCGGGGATGGATACTTCCTGCTGCTGCGGGCGCTGAAGCTGTTGGTGCACAGCTCGCGCCTCTTCGCGGTTCCGCGATTGGATGCGCCGCTCCAGGTGCGAGAGGCGCCGCTCGGCCTCGCTTTCTCCGAGAGCGGCTCCGGCCTCACGGTCCACCCCGCCATCGAGGGAACCGCCTTCCGCCCCGAGGCTCTCCGGCCACCGCCCGTGGGAGTCGACGCGCCCCTGCCCTGGCTTCTCTTCGAGCCCGAGCTGCCGCGGCTGACCCTGGTCAGCGTGCCCACCAGCGCGCGCACCGTGCTCACCACGCTGCGTGAATATGGGACCCGGCTTCCCGAGGGAGTGCGCCCGGCCCTGGTGCGCAACCTTGCGGGGTTGGAGGCGGCCTATCCCGTCTCGCTGCCCGAGTCCCTGGAGGCCCGTCCCGTTCCTCCCGAGCCGGGCTTTCTGCTGCGCCTTCGGTCCGCGGGGGAGGAGGCCCTGGAGGGTTCGCTCCTCGTGCGTCCCTTGCCGGAGGCTCCTCCTCAGCCAGCAGGGGAGGGGCCTGTGCGAGTGCGCGGCTTGCGCGGCGGAGAGCGGGTGGTGACGCACCGGGAGCTGGAGGCTGAGCGCGCCGAGGCCCTGGCGCTGCGCGAGCGCCTGGGGTTGCCGGCGACGGATTCCTCTGGGCGCTTCGTCCTCGAGAAGGCGGAGGCCGCCCTCGACTTCCTCGAGCGGCTGGAGCCACTGACGGGCCCGGCTCTGCGAGTCGAGTGGGAGGAGCAACCGTGGCGGGTGTCCCACGTGCCGGACTCGCGCAGCCTGAGGGTGGAGGTGCGGCGCGAGCGGGACTGGTTCGGCGTGGGCGGAGGTGTCGAGGTGGATGGCGTCCAGGTGGACCTGGCAACCCTGCTGGAGGCCTTGCGCGGCCGTCGTCGCTTCGTGCCGTTGGGCAAGGGGCGCTGGCTGCGCCTCACCGAGGCGCTGCGCGAGCGGCTCACCCCGCTGGCGGATTTGACGCACTCCACCCGCGAGGGCCTGGAGGTCAGCCAGGCCGCCGCGCCCGTGCTGGATGCGCTCGCCGAGGCCGGCGTGGAGGTGCAGGTCCCGCCCGACTGGCGCCGCCTCGCCACCCGGATTCGCAAGGCCCAGGCGCGGGACATTCCCATCCCCGCCGGGCTGAGAGCGGAGCTGCGCGACTACCAACGCGAGGGTTTCCTCTGGATGGCTCGGCTCACCGAGTGGGGCGGAGGCGGGTGCCTCGCCGATGACATGGGCCTGGGCAAGACACTGCAAACCCTCGCCCTGCTGCTGCACCGCGCGAAGGCGGGACCGGCGCTGGTGGTCGCTCCCACCTCCGTCTGCTTCAACTGGGCGCTCGAGGCCGCACGCTTTGCTCCGTCCCTCCGCGTGAAGTCCTATCGCGAGGCCGACCGGGAGCCATTGCTCGCGGGGCTGAAGGCTGGGGATGTGCTGCTGATCAGCTACGGGCTGCTGGTCCGTGACTTCGAGCGCCTGGCAGGCCTCTCCTTCGCCACCCTGGTGGTGGACGAGGCTCAGGCGGCCAAGAACCCGGACACGGCCCGGGCGAAGGCGCTTCGTGGGCTCCAGGCCGAGGCGCGCATGGCGCTCACCGGCACGCCGGTGGAGAACCGCCTCTCGGAGCTGTGGAGCCTGTTCCGCATCGTCTTCCCTGGGTTGCTCGGCAGCCGCGAGGCCTTCCGCAAGCGCTTTGCCGAGCCCATCGAGCGCGACAAGGATCCGGTGGCGCGCGCCACGCTCTCCCGGGTGCTGCGCCCCTTCCTCCTGCGCCGCACCAAGGCCGAGGTGGCGCGCGAGCTGCCCCCGCGCATCGAGACGCTCGTGCCCGTCGTGCTCTCGGAGGAGGAGCGCCGGCAGTACGAGAAGTTCCGGCTCGCGGCGCTCGCGAGCATGGGAAGCCAGGCGGACGAATCCCAGCGCTTCGAGCTGTTCGCGGCGCTCACCCGGCTGCGGCAGCTCGCATGCCACCCCCGGCTGTTGGATCCGGATTCGGCGGTGCCCTCCTCGAAGATGGAGCGGCTGCTGGAGCGCGTGGAGGAGCTGCGCGCCGAGGGCGGCCGAGCGCTCATCTTCAGTCAGTTCGTCCAACTCCTGGGGCTGGCGCGCGAGGCGCTGGAGGCCCGTGGCATCTCCGTCCAATACCTGGATGGGCAGACTCCTCCGGCCGAGCGCCAGTCACGAGTCGAGGCGTTCCAGCGCGGCGAGGGCGATGTCTTCCTGATCTCCCTGAAGGCCGGAGGCACGGGCCTGAACCTCACCGCGGCGGATCACGTCATCCACCTGGACCCCTGGTGGAACCCGGCCGTGGAGGATCAAGCCACGGATCGAGCCCATCGCATCGGCCAGACCCGGCCCGTCACGGTGTCCCGCCTCGTGGCCGAAGGGACCATCGAGGAAGCCATCGTCGCCCTCCATGCCGAGAAGCGAGAGCTGGCCTCGAGCCTGCTCTCCGAGGCCAATGGAGCCGCCGCCCTCACCCCCGACCAGCTCATGGAGCTGCTGCGCTTCTCCCCCGAGAGGGAGGATGCCTCCGCTTCGCCTCCCCCAGCCTCGCGATGAAAAGGCGGCAGAATCGCGCTCACCCGACGCAAGAGAGCAAGCCACCGCGCCCGACTCCTGGGAATATGAGGGGAGCCCACAAGTTGGGCGCGCTCGTCAGTGAAGGAGGGGTGGATGCACCGTCAGCAGTGGTTCATCGTGGCGCTCACGCTTCTGGTGGGCTCGGCCGCAGGGGCCCAAGCCCGGCCTGGGAAGGCCGCACCAGCTCCACCCGCCAAGGCCGCGCCAGCCGCGCTCGGCGCGAACATCGAGGCCCGGACGCTGAAGAACGGGCTGAAGATCATCGTCTGGCCGGACCAGGACATCCCCAACGTGTCCCTCTACACCTTCTTCCGCGTGGGCAGCCGCAACGAGCGCCCAGGCATCACCGGCCTGTCGCACTTCTTCGAGCACATGATGTTCAACGGCGCCAAGAAGTACGGCCCCGGCCAGCTCGACGCCGTCATGGCGGACGCGGGCGGCAAGAACAACGCCAGCACCTCCGAGGACACCACCACCTATGTGGACTGGTTCCCCAGCTCGGCGCTGGAGACCATCTTCGATATCGAGGGAGACCGGATGGCCCACCTCGCGTTCGATCCGAAGATCATCGAGAGCGAGCGCGGGGTCGTCTACTCGGAGCGGCGCTCGGTGGTGGACAACGACAACATGGGCGCGCTGCTGGAGCAGGTGCAGGCCACCGCCTTCGTCGCGCATCCCTACCAGATCACCGTCATCGGCTGGCCCTCGGACATCGAGTCCTGGCGGATGGAGGACCTGCAGAGCTTCTTCAAGACCTACTACGCGCCCAACAACGCCACCATGGTGGTGGTGGGCGCGGTGACGCCCTCGGAGGTCTTCGCCCTGGCGGAGAAGTACATAGGGGCCATCCCCGCCCAGCCTCCACCCGAGCCCGTGCGCACCAAGGAGCCCGAGCAGCAGGGTGAGAAGCGCGTGCTGGTCCGCCGGCTGGCACAAGCCCCACTGCTCCAGGTGGCCTACCACGCGATCGATGCGAAGGATCCGGATCTGCCGGCGCTGACGCTGTTGTTGCACATCCTCGCCGAGGGCGAGTCCTCGCGCCTCCACCAGCGGCTGGTGGAGGAGGAGCGGGTGGCCATTCACGTCAACAGCCAGTTCTCCCCCACCTTTGATCCTTCCCTGGTGTGGTTCCTCGTGGACATGCCGCCGGGCACGGAGGTGGCTCGCGTGGAGAAGCTGCTGGGGGAGGAGCTGGACAAGGTGCGCGCTCAAGGCGTCACCGAGGCGGAGCTGCGCAAGGCGAAGAACATCACCGTGGCGGACTTCTGGCGCGAGCTGGAGACCAACAGCGCTCGGGCCCGGTCGCTGGGCACGTATGAGGTCTTCTTCGGGGACTGGCACAAGCTCTTCGAGGCGCCGGCTCGCTACGAGCAGGTGACGCGCGAGCAGATCCGCAAGGTGGCCGAGCGCATCCTCAATCCGGATCACCGCACCGTCGGGGTGCTGGTGCCCACGGAACAAGCCCAGGCTCCGGCCGGGAAGGAGGCGGGACGATGAACGGCAGAGTCATGTTGGCGGCGCTGCTGGTGGCAACCGTCGCGGGAGCCCAGGGCGCCAAGCCCGTTCAGGGCGTCCATCTCCCGAGGGCGACGGTCCTCGAGCTGAAGAACGGGGCCCGGCTCATCCTGGCCGAGAAGCACGACGTCCCGCTCATCTCCTTCAGCGCGTGGCTGCGCGGGGGCTCCCTGGGAGAGCCTCAGGGCAAGGAGGGCCTGGCCGCGCTCACCGGAGAGCTGTTGCTCAAGGGCGCGGGCAAGCGTGACGCCCGGCAGTTCGCGGAGACCGTGGACGGCCTCGGGGCCCAGCTCGACGTGAACCCCGACCGCGAGGCGCTGGTGGTGGACGGCCAGTTCCTGGCGCGGGACTCGGCGCTCATGGTGGAGCTGCTCTCGGACATGCTGATGCGCCCCCGCTTCGAGGCGGGCGAGGCCGGCAAGATGCGAGACCGGTTGGTGTCCGAGCTCGCCGCCGCGAAGGACGAAGACCCTCGCGCCCTCATGAGCCTCTACTTCTTCGCCTTCCACTTCGGCGGGCACCCCTATGGGCGGCCGGTGAATGGCAGCGAGGCCTCGCTCCCCGCCCTCACCCGAGAGGATGTGCTGGCGTACGCGAAGGCGCAGCTCGGGGCGGACCGCCTCATCCTCTCGGTGGTGGGCGACTTCGACACGAAGCAGCTCGCCAGCCAGCTGGAGGCCGCGCTCGGTGGCTGGGGCCGCGCCGGGGCCCCTGCTCCCGTGGCCCCGCCCACGCCCGTGGCCAAGGGGCGGCGCGTGCTGCTGGTGGACAAGCCGGACGCCACCCAGACGTACTTCTGGATCGGCAACACCGGCATCGCTCGTGATGATCCGGATCGCGTCGACCTGGCGCTGGCCAACTCGACCTTCGGTGGGCGCTTCACCTCGCTGCTCAACACGGAGCTGCGCGTGAAGTCCGGCCTGAGCTACGGCGCCAGCTCATCCATCGTGCCCGCGACCCAGCCGGGCGTGGTGGCGATCGCCTCGTATACGAAGACCGAGGCTACCGGGAAGGCCATTGATCTCGCCCTGGACGTGCTGGCCCGCTATCGGCGCGAGGGCCTGGATGACGCGATGCTCGCCTCGACCAAGTCCTATGTCCTGGGCCAGTTCCCGCCCACGCTGGAGAAGAGCGGACAGCTCGCCGCGAAGCTGTCGGAGCTGGCCTTCTATGGGCTCGACGCCCGGGACGTGGACAACTTCGCCGCCGCCGTGACGAGCGCCAGCCGCGAGCACATCCACCAGGTCATCCAGCGCGTGCTGCCGGCCCCGGAGGACCTGACCCTCGTCCTGCTCGGCAAGGCGTCCGCCATCCGTGATGTCGCGCGCCGCTATGGCCCCATGACGGAGATGAAGCTCTCCGACAAGAGCTTCGTGCCCGCGGCCAGCCCGAAGCGCTGAGCGCCCCGCCGAGGGCGTTTTGTCAAATGTGAAAAATTCATCCCAGACCATCCGGAGGAGTGAGTCCGAAAACACTCATTTTTTCACGGTTGGTGCGGGGGACTCAGCATGGCCGTGGGAAGAGGCCCAAGGCCTAAGAGCGCGCCAACGTTAAAGAATCCTCGAAAAACGAAAACATGTATATGCCGTTAAACCTGCTAAACATGTAAAATTTATAATAGAGGCTCAAATTGTGAGAAACTACTTCGCCTAAAAAGTAGTTGCTCTCATGGTCCCACGCATGTCAGGACAGACCCGCTTTTCCCCCGAGGAGGTAAGCGTTTGAGCACCAAATTTCTGAAGACGTTCTGTGCGGCATGGTTGGGTCTCGCCTACGCCGCGTGCGGCACCACCGAGCAGCAGGTGGACGCCAATGATCTGATGACCAGCGCCGAGGAGAAGGACGGCACGGACATCCAGCAGGCGCTGAACTCAATCGGCAACGCGCACGTTCTCGGCACCAACGAGAAGGACGGCGTCCCCTACTACGTCACCGGTAACTTCGGCGTCGCCAAGGCCTCGGCCATGGGCCTGGCGCCGGTGGACGCGAAGGCGACGGTGCAGGACTCGCTGGCCGCGGCCGCGCCGATCTTCCGCCTGCGCGCCGAGAACCTGGCCTTCAAGAGCATGACGTCCGACCAGGGCGGCCAGCACCTGCGCTTCCAGCAGCTGAAGAATGGCCTGCCCGTCGTCAACGGCGAGCTCATCCTCCACGTGGACGCGAAGGGCAACGTCTTCGCCGCCAACGGCGATGCGCGTGACACCCAGAGCGGGATGACGACGCAGACGCTGGTCAAGCCGCAGATCGCCGCCGACGCGGCCGCCCTGCTCGCGAGCAAGCAGACCGAGGCGCTGGACAAGAGCGCCAAGGCCGAGCGCCTGGTGTACGTGCGCGACTCCAGCGGCGAGCTCGTGCTGGCCCACGAGGTGCGCGTCACGGGCCATGCCGCCAACGGCCTGCCGGTGAACAACCTGGTGTACGTGGACGCCAAGAGCGGCCGGATCGCCCTGGTGGCTCCGCAGATCCACACCGCGCTCAGCCGCAAGGTGTACACCGCCAACAACGGCACCACCACCCCGGGCACGCTCAAGCGCACCGAGGGGCAGGCGGCCACCGGTGACAGCGCGCTGGACACCAACTACGACCTGCTGGGCTACGTCTACAACTGCTACAAGACGAACTTCAACCGCGACTCGTTCGACAACGCGGGCGCGACGTACATCAGCACCGTTCACTACGATGTGAACTACGTGAACGCCTACTGGGACGGCACCCAGATGGTGTACGGCGATGGCGACGGCGTGGACTCCATCTCGCTGGCCATTGATCCGGACGTCACCGCGCACGAGCTGACGCACGCGGTGACCGAGCGCACCTCCAACCTGACCTACTCGGGGCAGTCGGGCGGCCTGAACGAGGCGATGAGCGACACCTTCGGTGCCATCTGCCAGAGCTGGAACACCGGCACCTGGTCCACCGCCGCGGACATCTGGAAGGTCGGCGAGTTCGTGTGGACGCCGGGCACCGCGGGTGACGCGCTCCGCTACATGGATGACCCGGCCAAGGATGGTGCCTCGCTGGACTGGGCGCCGGACGAGTCGGGCCAGGACGTGCACTACACCTCCGGTCCGCCGAACCTGGCGTTCGCCCTGCTCTCCAAGGGTGGTACGCACCCGCGCGGCAAGTCGTCCAACGTCGTGACGGGCATCGGCGTGCAGAAGGCCGGTCAGATCTGGTACACGGCCAACACGTCGATCTTCACCTCCTCCACCACGTACGAGCAGGCGAAGACGTACACGGAGCAGGCCGCGACGCAGCTGGGCTACACCGCGGAGGTCGCCTCCGTGACGGCCGCGTGGCAGGCCGTGGGCGTGGGCATCCCGCCGCCGCCCCCCGTCGACCTGAGCAACGGCGTGGCGGTGACGGGCCTCAGCGGCTCCACGGGTGCCAAGAAGTACTACCGGCTGGCGGTCCCGGCGGGCCAGGGCAGCCTCACGTTCACCATCAGCGGCGGCACGGGTGATGCGGACATGTACGTGAAGTTCGGCGCGTCTCCGACGACCAGCACCTACGACTGCCGTCCGTTCGTCGGCGGCAACTCGGAGACCTGCTCCTTCACCAACCCGACGGCGGGCGACTGGTACGTGATGCTCAACGCGTACTCGACCTACTCGGGCGTGACGCTGACGGGCACCTACGGCACGGGCGGCGGCGGGGGTGGCGGTGGCGGCACGCCGCTGACCAACGGCGTGGCCTCGGCCCAGTACTCGGGCGCCGCGAGCTCCATGACGTGCTTCACGCTGGCCGTTCCGGCCGGGAAGACCTCGCTGGTCTTCAACCAGGCGGGCGCTTCGGGCAACACGGGTGACGCCGACCTGTACGTGAAGTTCGGCGCGCTGCCGACGACCACTACCTACGACTGCCGTCCGTACACCGCCGGGAACACCGAGTCGTGCAGCTTCACCAGCCCGACCGCGGGTACTTGGTACGCCTGCTCGCGCGGCTACACCGCGTTCACCAAGGTGACGATGAAGGGCACGTACAAGTAAGCGGGACACAGTTGCGCTGAAGTCAGACGCCCGGGGGCCTGCGCTCCCGGGCGTCGTCTTTGCGGGGTGGCTCCAGGCTCAGCGGCGGACCTCGATGTCCCGCGCGATGCTGCTGCCGCCGACGAGATCGAACGAGGCGCGCACCGGCGTGCCCTCCTCGAGCTGGCGCAGCGGGACGTTCTGGCCCTCGCGCAGCCCCCGGGTCCGCTTGTCGATGCGGAGCTGGTACACGTTGCCCTCGTTGTCGCGCACGTGGACCGTGCCTCGCTCCACGCGGGTGACCCGGCCATCCACCGTGCCAGTGGCGATGACCACGCGATCCAGCGGCACCGAGTCGTTCTGCCGCGCTGCCTTGGCCGCCTTGGCCGCGCCCTCGTACCAGGCCTCATTGTCACTCGCCTGGACGGCCTCGAGGCCGATCATCACCCGGCCCTCGGGAGCGTTCTGCGTGGCCGACTCGGTGACCGTGGTGCCGCGGCGAGCTGGCGCTGGCGCCGCTGGAGCCCCGGTGTTCGAGCGCGGAGTGTTCGCCCGGGGGCTCGTCCCCGCCTGGGCCGGAGCCGTCCCCTGGGCCGAAGCCATGCCCTGTGCACCAGGCGTGGCCGGCGCTGGAGCTGGCGCCGCCGGCTGTGCCAGGGGCTGCTGCGCCACGGGGGTTGTCATGGGCTCCATGCTCGCCCGCTCCTGCGAGGTGCTCCCGTTCGGCCGCGACGGAGCCGGAGCCCGCGCCGCGATGAACCCTGCCTGCTCGTGGCGCTCGCGCTCCTGGCACCCCGTCAGCAGCGCGCACACCCCCACCATTCCCATCCATCCCCAACGACGCCCCATCCTGACCTCCCCGATGTGGGTAAACTGGTTCCTGCCGGCTCCAGATTGCAAGCAGCGGGCCCAGGCTCGGGACAGAGGGGAGAGGGGCGCCTTCTTCCACCCGGAGACAGTTGCGGGCGGCGGGAAGCTCCACCCGTGGGGAAGGAGTTTCCCTCCCTCCGTGGCTCAGTGGACAGCGCTCAGTCCATCAGGGCACGCGCCACGGCGCGGACGTGGAGGCGGACCCGCTCGCGCGCCGCGGTGATCATGGCGGCGTCATCCGGATCGTAGCCCAGGCACAGCACCACATCGTCCTCGGGGGCGGCGCGCACGCCCAGCCGCGCGTAGTTGAGCGTGCGGGAGACGGGCTCGCCCTCGGTGTCCGGGGTGAAGCGGCCGAAGATGGGAGCGTGGGGGCTGCGGCCGGCCGCCGTCTCCTTCAGCGCGAAGAGGCGCCGCACGGCCGCCAGCGCCGCGGGCTGGGCCATCAGCTTCTCCGGCTGGGCCGGGCCTGCCAGCTCGCGCTCGATGAGGCGCAGGCAGCCGCGCACGAACTCCACGTCCGTGATGACGAGGCCATAGAGGTACCAGTCCTGGCACGCCGCCTCGACGAGCCGCGCCTGGCCATCCTCGAGCCAGCCGAAGGAAGGGCAGGTGAACGTCTCGCAGATGGAGGCGCGGTAGACGCCGCAGTCGCGAAGATCCACCCCGCCCGTCACCTTCGGGTGCCCCAGGCAGCCCACCCGGCGTTGCTCCTCGTCGAGGAAGCCCAGCAGGGGGCACACGCGCACGGCGGAGAACAGGGGCGCCTCGCTGCGGGACTCGACAATGTTGCGAGCCGCGGCGCGCCAGGCGCCCTGCTCCTTGGGGACGTGGCGCAGCTGGGCGGTCTGCTCGGCGAGCCGCTCGGTCAGCGCGGCGCGGGAGTGGTCTCGGAAGTTGTACAGGCCGCAGCAGGCGCCACACGAGGCGCCTCGGCCTGGCTGGCACAGGTGAAAAGAGACAGACACGGATCCCTCTTATACAGGCTCAGAACCACTCCGGGTGCATGCGGGTATACGAGTCCTCACACGAGCGGCAGAGCTCTATCAGGTGGGGCACGCGCGGCACCTCCACCGCGAACCAATACTGCGCCGCGCACAGCTTACCCTCATAGAAATCCCGCTCCGAGCCTCCCCGCGCGAGCCCCTCCCGCGCGGCCGCCGCCTGGGCGAGCCACCGCCACGCCACGGCGACGATGGAGAACAGCTCCATGTAGTCCGCGCTGTGGCGCAGCATCTGCTCCACCTCGCCCGCCATGCCCATGGCGCCCAGCGAGAGCGTGAGCTCCGCCACCGCGCCCAGGGCCCGCTCCATGCCCTCGCACCAGCCCGCCTCCACTCCAGCCTGGCGTGCGCGGGCCACCGTGGCCGCTACCTCCTCGGAGAAGATCCGCAGCGCCTCGCCCCCGGCCGCCATCACCTTGCGCCCGAGCAGATCCAGGCCCTGGATGCCCGTGGTGCCCTCGTGGATGCTGTTGAGCTTCTGGTCCCTCAGCCATGCCTCGGGCAGGTACTCGCTGGAGTAGCCGTAGCCGCCGTGCACCTGGAGCGCGAGCGCGTTGGCCTCGTAGCCCTTCTCCGCCGGGAACGTCTTGGCGATGGGCGTGAGCAGATCCAACAGGAGGCCCGCGCGCCGGCGGGTCTCCTCGTCCCTCGAGTGGCCCTCGAGATCCGCCTGCCACGAGGCGGTCAGCAGCAGCGACAGCCCTCCCTCCACGATGGCCTTCTGGCGCAGCAGCATCCGCCGCACGTCCGCGTGCTCGATGATGGAGGCCTGCGGCTGGGTGGCGTCCTTCGCCCAGGCGGGACGGCCCTGCGGGCGGCTGCGCGCGTAGTCCAGCGCCTCCTGGTACGCCACCGCCGCGGTGGACACGCCGTTGAGGCCCACCATGATGCGCGCCTCGTTCATCATCTGGAACATGCAGGCCAGGCCCCGGTGCTCCGGCCCCACCAGCCAGCCCCGGCAGTCCCCCGCCTCGCCGTAGTTGAGCACGCAGCTGGGGATGCCTCGCCAGCCGACCTTGTGGATGACGCCGGCCACCTGCACGTCATTGTCCACCAGCCGGCCGCCCTCGGGACGGCGGGTGGGCACGGCGAAGAGCGAGATGCCGCGCGTGCCCGGAGGCGCCCCCTCGATGCGCGCCAGCGTGAGGTGCACCACGTTCTCGGTGAAGTCCTGGTCCGCGCCGCTGATGAAGATCTTCGAGCCGGAGATGCGGTACGTGCCATCCGGCCCGGGCGTGGCGCGCGTCTTCACGTCCGCGAGGCTGCTGCCCGCCTGCGGCTCGGTGAGGGCCATGGTGCCGGTCCACTCGCCGCTATAGAGGCGGGCCATGAAGTGCTCGCGCAGCCAGGGCGTGCCGAACACCTCCAGCAGGTGCGCCGCGCCGATGGTGAGCCCCAGGTAGCCGTAGGCGCTGGCGTTGGCCGCCATGAGGTACGCGGAGGCCACCGAGGCGACGGTCATGGGCAGTTGCTGCCCGCCCACCTCGGCGGGACGCGTGGCCGTCAGCAGTCCCAGCTCCACCATCCGCGGGTAGAGCCGGCGCATGAGCGGGTGCACGTGGACGCGCCCCTCGCGGAAGGAGGGAGGCTCGGCGTCCATCAGCCGGTAGGTGGGGAAGAGCACCTCGCGGGCGAACCGGCTCACGTTGCCCAGCAGCAGCTCGAACGTCTCTGGCGAGTGTTCGGAGAAGGCGGGCAGGGCGCAGAGGCCCGCGGCGTCGAGCACCTCGAAGAGCTGGAAGCGGACGTCGCGATCGGACAGCAGCGGGTTGGTGCCGGAGGAGGTCATCGGTGGGCCAGTCTATGGAGAGGGCTGCCCCGGGCAAGAGGAGGAGCCGCCGGGTGGTGCCCGTGCTTCGCCGCCGGACGCCCCGCAGGGGAGGCTCCGGCCCGCCGCTCCCCAAGAACCGTTTGGATAAGGGGGGCTGTCCAAACGTTTGGACATGGGGGGCCAATGGTGCGTCACAACACGCGGGCGGCGCGGACCTCCTCCAGCGTGTACTCCCGCCCCACGGTGGTGAAGGGGCCTGTCTTCTGGATGAGCCAGGCGCGGGTGCCCGGAGGCATGTAGAAGTCCTCCTCGAAGGGGGACAGCCCCAGGTGGCGCAGGTAGTCCTTGAGCATCTCAAAGGTGAAGCGGTCCCTCACCTTGCGTGCCTGGTACCGCTCCACCTGCTCAAAGGGGAAGGGCTCACCCTCCTGCTCGAAAACCCAGTGGCCCCCATCATTGGCCACCTCGATGGCGCGCACATAGTTGTTGAGTTTCCCTGGCTGCTCTGGGCCGAACACATCCAGCATCACCGCACCATAGCGGACACCTTGATTCTTGCGCAGCGTGTGGGGCACGGCGACCACCCGCAGGCACCGGATGCTCAGCCTCCAGGCCATGACGCTCATGGGGCTGGCGGCATCCGTCCCCGTCCACTGGTCGGAGACGTAGGCGGTCCAGGCGCTGCGCGTGGGGATGAATAGGTGCCGCCGCCTCTCCCCACTGATCAGGGGCAGTAGGCGGGAGAGCACTTGCTCCAAGCGGCCCGTGACGGGGAGCACCTCCACGGAGATGCCACGGGGCGTCAGCAGCCCTCGCTCCCAGGCGGCGAAGGCTTGCGCCGCCTGCTCGGCCCCCAGTTCCAGAAAGCCCATCTCCGAAGTGACAGGCGCCCAGCGGTCCTCCAGCAGCAGGCCCTTCATCTCTTGCGTCATTCAGGCCCGCCTCCTCCTCAAGGGACGATGATGAGAATGATCTCGGCGTCCGGGTCATTGGCGGTCAGGCGCGATTGGTGGCCAAGGCCACGGTCCGAAGCATGTGAGTCGTACTCCACATAATAGCGGCGGCCCTGAAAGTCGAATTGCAGGTCCGGCCGATTGATGCCCACGCGCTGGCCGTTATCGAGCGTCAGTTGCTGCTGATTGACCCGGATGTTCTCGGCGCGTAGCTCCTTCAGGTACTTGATGTCCGCCTGGAGTTGCGCATTTTGCCCGGGGCTGGGGCTGATGGGGCGACCCGTCTTGAGTGGCCCTGGTACATCCGGCTTGACGGCGACGTCCCGGGGCAAGCGTGGGCCAGCGGGCACCTGGGGCGTCGGGTTTTTGCCCGTGAGGGCTTGGACCAGCTCCGGAGAGGGCGCGAGCGGGCTTGGCGCTGGGGGGGGCGGTGCTGGCGCCGGAGCGGGCTCTGGGGCAGGCGCCGGAGCGGGTTCTGGAGCAGGCGCCGCGATTCTCGGCGGCGCGGGAGGAGCCTTCGCGTTGCCCGGGCCCAGCGGCTCCACGGGCTGCGGGGCCGCCCACCCGGGCACCGGCCGCGTGGCGGTCATCAACTCGCCAGCAGCCACTCCCGCCGCCAGCGCCGTGAAGAACTCCTGGGCCGCGCCCAGCTGGGACACCGGGCGGGCGGTGAACAGCTCCTGGCCGCTGGCCATCTGCCAGCCGCGCTCCAGCGCGAAGTGCAGCGGGTTGATGTCCCTCGACGCCCCATACAGCAGCAGTTGGTACCCAACGGTGACCGGGTGGGTGAGCACGTAGTGCGTGACGATGCGCCGCCGGTTCTCCCAGTGGGCATAGCCCTGGGCGGCGGCGGCTCCGGTGCCCAGCAGCGGCGCCATGTCCTGGCGCTGCTGTGGGGTGAGGCGCTCGGGCGTCACCGGTGGCCCCATGCGGAGGGGTTCGGGCACCGTCTGCGCGCTCATGGCCTGGAGGTACTTGAGCTCCCACTCGGACAGAGGGTGGCTCCAGTGCGGTACGTCCTGCCCGGGGCCCGCGTCCCACCAGCGCTGGACGTCCCAAGGCTTTCGCAGCAGAAGAATCTGCTGAATCACATCCCCCGGTGGGGAAGAGGCGGGCTCCACCTCCCAGGGAGCGGGCGTGAGCCCCGGCGTGCTCCCCTGGGCTGTCGACAAGGGGCCCAGGGCTTGGGGCGGCAAGGCGCTTGCCGGAGGGGTGGCGGCCTGCTGCGCCCAGGCGCGCTGGGGCGGGGCCAGGGCAGGCGCACGGGGCGGTGGGCCGAAGCCGAAGAGCAGGCCCACCCCGAGGGAGACTCTCCCTTCCCCATGCGCGAGTTGGGAGGGCGCGAACGCGTACACGCCCCCCACGCCCAGCTCCAGCCCGATGCTCCCACGGATGGCGTGCACTCCGACTTCACCGCCCGCGCGCAGCCGGGGAGACATCCAGGAGCCAGGGGTGAAGGCCGCTCCACTCACGGCCTTGAAGTACAGCGGCCCCTCGCCGGTGAAGCGCGCCAGCGCGTCCGTGGACAGCTCCCCAGCTGCGGTGGAGGGGGCCGGTGGCAGCCAACTCAAGCGCGCCCCGAGCCCCTGGCCCGCTGGCCCCAGGCCCCACAGGCTCGCGCTGTATGAGGTGCGCGGCGCCCAGGGGCCGCTCAGCGCGCTGCCGTGCGAGACTGCCGCCTCCACCACGGCCCGCACCGGGCCCGTCTCGTCAGCGGCGTGCGCCCTGGGCGCGACGAGCACTGCCAGCAGCAAGACGGCCTTGCAGAGCCTTCGCCACAGCAGCATGGATCACCCCTTCTTGTGAGGAGGGGCTCAGGCTAGAGGGCTGCCCCGGGCAAGAGGAGGAGCCGCCGGGTGGCGCCCGTGCTTCACCGCAGGACGCCCCGCGGGGGAGGCTCCGGTCCGCTGTCCCCCGAGAACCGTTTGGATAAGGGAGGGGGCTGTCCAAACGTTCGGACACGGGGGGCACCACCGACACGTTGGGCGAGGCTTTCGACACGTCGAACAGGGCCTCACCGCAACCCCAACGGGCCTCGACTCTGGCGAAGCGGGCGCGGCCCTCCACCTGGACTAACTCACGTACAATGGGCACGTCCAGCAGGATGAACGTGGGAACATCAGGCGAGAGGTAGAGCTCGGCTCAGCCCCCTGAAAAGCCTGAGCCCCGATGACTTAGCGCTCGACTTGCACGCCCTTCCAGAAGGCCACGTGGCCGCGGATGTTGCGGGCCGCGTCCTTGGGCTCGGGGTAGTACCAGGCCGCGTCCTTGTTCACCTGACCGTCCACCACCACGTCGTAGTAGCTGGCCACGCCCTTCCACGGACACGTGGTGTGCGTGGTGCTCGCGCGCAGCCGCTCGCCGCGGAGGGCGTCCGGGGGGAAATAGACGTTGCCTTCCACCACCTCGTACTTCTCGCTCTCGGCGAGCACGGTGCCATTCCACACTGCCTTGGCCATGAGTCGTCTCCTGTGAAGGTTCTGCTCGGGGGCCGTGGGCCGCGCCAGCCCGGTTTTCCTGCCTCGTCCATTGACGGAAGCCTGTCCGCCGGAACCTGGGAGCGGGAGGCGGGCAGTGGCCCGGAAGCTTGCCCTCTTCGAGGTCGGTTCGCACCCCAGAGCAATTGTCACCTGGAGAAAAGGTTGTTTCTGGCTGAAAGGGACCGGGACAGGCCCACTGTTACCGTCGGGTACACCGATGGATACTCCCCCGTCCCACGTGAACACGGCGCTGGCGGTGGACCCTGTCACCGAGGGTCTGGCCGACGGTAGCATCAGCGAGACCTTCCGCCAGCTCGCGGAGGCTGTTCCCCAGATCGTGTGGATCACCCGCCCGGATGGTTACCACGAGTACTACAACCAGCGCTGGTACGATTACACGGGCCTCGAGCCCGGCCAGTCACAGGGTGAGGGCTGGCAGGGGCTCTTCCACCCGGACGACATGCCGGAGACGCTGCGGCGCTGGCACCACTCGCTGCGCACGGGCGAGCCCTACGAGATCGAATATCGCTGCCGCCGCCATGATGGCGTCTACCGCTGGTTCCTCGGCCGGGCGCTGCCGGTGCGGGACGCCAGCGGGCGCATCGCCAAGTGGTTCGGCACCTGCACGGACATCGACGAGCAGAAGCGCGCCGCGGACTCCAAGCGCTTCCTGGCCGAGGCGGGGACGCTGCTGGCCTCCTCGCTGGACTATGAGGCCACGCTCGAGGCCCTCGCCCGGCTGGCGGTGCCCGGCCTGGGGGACTGGTGTGGCATCGAGATCGTCAACGAGGATGGCACCACGCGCCAGGTGGGCGTGGCCCACGTGGACCCGGCCAAGGTGCGCTATGCCAAGGAGCTGCGGGAGCGCTACCCGCCGCGCCCGGAGGATCCGCACGGCGTGCTGGAGGTCATCCGCACCGGCCGGCCGGAGTTCCTCCCGGACATTCCGGACGAGCTGCTGGTGGCCGGCTCCCGCGACGCCGAGCACCTGCGCATCGCCCGGGAGCTGGGGCTGCGCTCGGCCATGATCCTGCCGCTGACGGCCCGTGGGCGCACGCTGGGGGCGCTCTCGCTGGTCAACGCCGAGTCCCGCCGCCGCTTCACCCAGGAGGACTTCACCCTCGCCGAGCAGCTCGCCACCCGTGCCGCCCTGGCGGTGGACAACGCCCGGCTCTACCGCGAGGCCCTGCATGCCGAGGAGCGCTTCCGCTCCCTCGTCACCGCCTCCGCCCAGGCGGTATGGGTGACGCGCCCGGACGGCACGGTCGCGGGGGACTCTCTTTCCTGGCGCGCCTTCACCGGCCAGAGTTACGAGCAGTGGAAGGGCAGCGGCTGGCTCGATGCCATCCACCCGGAGGATCAGCCAGGGGCCCAGCGCGCGTGGGCCGAGGCCGTGGCACGGCAGCTCCCGTACGAGGTGGAGTACCGCCTGCGTCGGCCGGACGGCAGCTACAGCATCACGCTGGCGCGCGCGGTGCCGGTGCGCGGCGCCGATGGCACCGTGCGCGAGTGGGTGGGCGCCAACATCGATCTCACCGCGCAGCGCACGGCCGAGGCCGCCGCCCGGAGCCTCCAGGCCGAGCAGACCGCTCGGCGCCACGAGGCGCTGCTGGCGGACGTGAAGGCCTCGCTGGTGCAGCCGGGCACCCAGGGCCAGATGCTCAAGGGGGCCTGTGAGGCGCTGGTGCGGCACCTGGGCTTCTCCCTGGCGCGGGTGTGGCTGCTGGAGCGCGACAGCCAGGAGCTGCGCCTGTGGGCCAGCGCCGGGAGCGCCACCTATGTGGAGAGGGAGCACGCGCGCATCCCCGTGGGCCGGTTCAAGATTGGCCGCATTGCCCAGGAGCGCCGCCCGCATGTGACGGATGATCTGCGGCACGATGTCTGGGCGACCGATCCGGACTGGGCGGCCCGCGAGGGGCTGAAGTCGTTCGCCGGCTACCCGCTGGTGCTGGGCGAGCAGCTCATGGGGGTGTTCGCCGTCTTCGGCGCGCAGCCCATCGCCCGGGAGACCACGGACGTGCTCGCCGCGGTGGCCGAGATCATCACCCAGGGTGTGGAGCGCCTCCGCGCCGAGGAGGCCCTGCGCCAGCACGTCACGGAGCTGGCCCGCTCCAACGAGGAGCTGCAGCAGTTCGCCTACGTGGCCTCGCACGACTTGCAGGAGCCCCTGCGCATGGTGGCCAGCTACACCCAGCTCCTGGCGCGGCGCTACCGGGGCAAGCTGGACTCGGACGCGGACGAGTTCATCGGCTACGCGGTGGACGGGGTGAACCGGATGCAGCGGCTCATCCAGGATCTGCTGACCTACTCGCGCGTGGGCACCCGGGGCCGGGAGTTCACCCCGTGCGACGCGGGCCAGGCGCTCCGCCGCGCGGTGGACAACCTGCGCGCCGCGATCGAGGAGTCGCATGGCGAGGTGAAGGCCGCGCCGCTGCCCCGAGTGCTCGCGGATGAGACGCAGCTGGCCCAGCTCTTCCAGAACCTGTTGAGCAACGCGCTGAAGTTCCACGGCGACGCCCCCCCGCGCGTGGAGGTGGGTGTCGAGCCCCAGGGCCCGGACTGGTGGCGCTTCACGGTGAAGGACCAGGGGCTGGGCATCGATCCCCAGTACTTCGAGCGCATCTTCATCATCTTCCAGCGCCTGCATGGCCGCGAGGAGTACCCGGGCACGGGCATTGGCCTGGCCATCTGCAAGAAGATCGTCGAGCGCCACGGAGGGCGCATCGGCGTGGAGTCTCAGCCGGGGCAGGGCTCCACGTTCTGGTTTACCCTGCCCGCGACGCCCGAGGCTGGCGCCCCACCCAAGGATTTCCAGGCATGACGGCTGAAGCACACGGAAGGCCCATTGAGATTCTCCTCGTCGAGGACAACCCCGGCGACGTGAGGTTGACCATCGAAGCCCTCAAGGAGGGCAAGGTGCGCAACAGCCTCTCCGTCGCGAAGGATGGGGCGGAGGCGCTGGCCTTCCTGCGGCGCCAGGGCCCCTACGGGGGGGCCCCGCGGCCGGATCTGATCCTGCTGGACCTGAACCTGCCCCGGAAGGATGGGCGCGAGGTGCTGGCGGAGATCAAGGAGGATCCGGTGCTGCGGCGCATCCCCGTGGTGGTCCTCACCACCTCCAAGGCCGAGGAGGACATCCTCCGCACCTACGACTTGCACGCCAACTGCTACATCACCAAGCCAGTGGATCTGGACCAGTTCATCGACGTGGTCCGCTCCATTGATGAATTCTGGCTCGCGGTGGTACGGCTGCCGCCGAAAGACTGAGAACCATGCCCCCTCAAGAGCAACTCCTGCGCGTGCTGTTGGTGGAGGACAACCCGGCGGATGCCCGCCTCATCCAAGAGGAGTTGAAGGACGTCCCTTCCGCGCGCATCGAGGTCTTGCACGTGCTGCGGCTGGCGGACGCCGAGCGCGTGGTGCGCGAGGCGAAGCTGGACGCGATGCTGTTGGATCTGTCGCTGCCGGACGGCCACGGGCTGGGCAACATCTCGCGGCTGTTGCAGGTGGCGCCGATGGTGCCGGTGGTGGTGCTCACGGGCACGGATGACGAGCAGCTCGCGGTGCAGGCGGTGCACCAGGGCGCGCAGGACTACCTGGTGAAGGGGCAGGTGACGGGGCCGCTGCTGGTGCGCGCGCTGCGCTACGCCATCGAGCGCAAGCGGGTGGAGGAGGGGCTCAAGCGCGAGGAGGCCCAGCGGCAGACGGCCCTCTTCCGCGAGCAGTTCCTGGCCATCCTGGGACATGATCTGCGCAACCCCCTGAATGCCATCTCCGGCAACGCGGGGCTGCTGCTGCGCTACGGCGGCCTCACCGAGCCCCAGCGCAAGGCCATCAACCGCATCTCCATCTCCTCGGATCGGATGGCGCGGATGATCAACGACTTGCTGGACTTCACCCGGGCCCGGCTGGGAGGCGGCTACCCGGTGAACCGGGCGCGGATGAACCTGCACGACGTGCTGCGGCAGGTGGTGGAGGAGCTGGAGGTGGCGCACCCGCAGCGGCGCTTCGTGCTGAGCCTGTCAGGCAACGGGTGGGGGGACTGGGACGCGGATCGCATTGCCCAGGCGGCCTCCAACCTGGTGGGCAACGCGGTGCAGTACTCGCCCGAGGATAGCCCGGTGGAGGTGTCCGCGCGGGATGACGGGGACGGGGTCTACGTGCAGGTGCACAACCTGGGTCTGCCCATTCCCCCGGAGCGGCTGCCGCAGATCTTCGATCCCTTCGTGCGAGGCGTCGAGGGCAAGAGCAACGCGACGCGTACGGGCCTGGGGCTGGGGCTCTACATCACCCACGAGATCGTCCGCGCTCACGGGGGCACGCTGCGCGTGACGTCCACCGAGGCGGATGGCACGCGCTTCTGGATGGTCCTGCCGCGCCACGCGCAGGCGGTGAGTTCCCAGCCCTGAAGCCACCGCAGGCGGATGGCGCAAGCGGCCCGTCTCCCCAGCAGGCGGACGAGGGGCAGCGGCAAGGGATGGGACATACGCCCGCGCCATCCCCATCCTTTGAGAGCCAGGGCCTGTGGGCCCATCGTTCTCGAAAGCGAGGTCAGGTCATGCTCATTGTCTGGTCCGCGGTGCTGGGCGTCCTCATCTTCCTCGGAATCGTGGTGGTGACCCTGTTCTTCGGAGCCTCGGCCAACAAGGCCGAGAGGGAAGCCCTGAACCGCACGCAGCGGGAGCGCGAGGCGGGGCTGACGGGCGACATCACCTCCGACCCGACGCATCCGATCCACGCCCGCTACGTCAACCCCTGAGGCAGAGGGCGCGGAGCGCGTGGCTCACTTCGGGCGCGGGCTGTAGTAGCGCCGCAGCCAGCGGCTCAGCCCGTCCAGCCCGGGGAAGAGCACGCGCTCCGTCACGTTCGCCTGATCCAGCTTGTCCCGGACCTCCCACTTGAGCGAGGCCGGGACGATGAGCCGGCTCACGCCTTTCTTCTGGCTCTCCAGGAACGTGTCCAGCCGCAGCAGCGGGCCGTTCATCACCGAGAACAGCGCGAACTGGTTCACGATGCGGTCGTCCAGGGATGGCGGCTCGAAGAAGAGCACGAAGGGGTGCTTCGTCAGCCGATCGAACGCCGGCAGCTCCGTGGCCACCGCCGCGAGCATCTCCGCCGTGAAGACATCCGCGCCCTCCTCCTCGAGCTGCTTCTGGAGGGGCTTGGGCAGCAGCCGGTTCGTCTCGTGGTAGTCCACGCACCACACCGCCCCGTCCACGTCGTACCGCTCCGGATCCTCCGTCAGGAAGTGGAGCGCGACATAGGGGCTGAACGTCCAGTCCAGCAGCCGCGTGGGCAGTCCGTGGTGCTGCGCCAGCGCCAGCCAATCCCAGATGGACTCGCAGGGCTGGGAGCCCTCGCGCGCGTACTTGCGGAAGGCGCGCAGCAGATCCCTCTCGTGCGCGGCGAAGGCCCCCTCGTGGCGATTGAGCGAGGTGGAGAGATCATGCCGCGCGTCGGGCACGCCCCGGAAGGCGAAGCTCGGGCGGAAGCGGCGGAGGTCCTCGTTCCACGAGCCCGCGAAGAGCGCCTCCTGCAGCTCGATCCAGTTATTGACGCGGTGCTCTCTCACACGGGCTCTTGGGTCGCCGAGCACCAGTATTCATGTCCCCGTGGCGTCAGCCAGTCCGCACCGGCGCGGATGCGTGGGCCACCCCACAGAGGCGGCGGCGAGGCGTGCACCAGCCCACACCCCAGCGCGCCGAGCGTGTGGCACCGCACAGGCTGCCGGGGCTCAAGCCACCTGGCAGCAGCTCGTGCTGGGAGGCTCTCCGTGGCCATGGTGGGTGAGCGCGTGCAGGATGCGCAGCAGCTCCGGCGCGGAGAAGGGCTTGCGCAGCAGGCACACCGCTCCCTCGAAGCTCGGCATCTCCAGGTCCAAGCCCGTGGTCAGCACCACGGGCAGCTCCGCCAGCTCGCGCTGGCTGTGGAGCAGGCGGATCAAATCCCGCCCCTCGATGTCGGGCAGCACCCAGTCCAGCAGCAGCACGTCCACGCGCGGCTCGGTGAAGAAGGCGCGCAGGGCGGTGAAGGCATTGGGGCAGGGCACCACGCGGTAGCCCTCCTGCTCGAGCAGAGCCGCCACCGTCTCGCGCACGTCGGCATCATCTTCAGCCAGGATGACCACAGGGCGCGGCATACGGGGGCTCACCTCATCCACGGACGCGGGAAGGACATGGGCAGGGCCGCCGTCCGACTCACGCCTGCCGATGCAGAACAACCCCGTGGCTTCGAGGCCTCGTCCCCTCGCATTACGCGCCGGAGAGGCTCGTCTGCTGGCCAGGGGCCCGGGCTTAGGGCCGGCCCGAGTCGGCGGGCTGGTTGAAGGCGTAGGAGTCCGCGCCAGGCGCCTTGTCCTCTTGGAACAGGGGGCACTTGGCGCAGGTGAAGCTCTCCCAATCCTCGTGAACGGCGACATCCACGCACGCGCTGTAGTGGCGGCAGTGGACGTTGCGGTGCTCTTCGATGCTGAACTGATCCGCGCGCCGGGGCAGGCGGAATGCGGTGGGTCGCGGCTGTGCGCAGGGCATGGTGAGTAGACTCGCGTTTTCGGTTGGATCCCCTCGTTGCACACGGACCAACGGCTGGTGCGTCGCGTCATTCCCGAGAGGTACGTCTCTCTCAACCGGGCAACTCCGCCCATCCTTCCGGAGAGTTTCCCTGGGCGCCGCGCCTGGCGCCTCCTTCGCGCGGGGCCTCGGCGGAAGCCTCGGCGGGCCGGCTGCCCTCCACGCGAACAGGCATTCCAGCTCGGTCCTGCCGAGCTTCAGCGCCTGCCAGCACATCCGCCGTGCATGGCGTCGTCGCTGGTGAAGGGAGCAGTGCTCTAACGTGAGGGGCTCCACTGGCAGAGGGAGCTTCTGATGCGTACGTGTCTGGGCAAGCCCCTGGAGCACGCGGCAAGGGCGTTGTGGCTCAGTGCGCTGCTGCTGGCCACCGGGTGCGCCACGGTGCCCGCGCCGCCCGGCTCGGACATGGCCTACCGCCAGCGCGCCCGGCGCCGCGAGCTCGCGCTCAAATGGGGCTCGGAGCCGAGGCCGCGAACGCAGCAGGCGCGGCCAGAGCTGGATGAGCCCACCGCTTCAAGCCGCCCCCCGGTGCCGGAAGGCTGGCCGGACGAAGCCTCCAGTGATGAGGAGCTGCTGGCCCCCTTCCTGGAGTGCCGTTCGGTCGGGGACTGCCTCGCGTTGCAGCGAGGGGTGGACATGGGGCGGGTGGTGCAGCGGCTGGGGGATTGGGGCGCGGTGCGGCTGGGCGCGTTGGGGCCGCTGGTGGATGCCAGGGCCTCGCAGGCGCTCACCGCCAAGCGGGCCTCCTTCCTGCTCAAAGCCACGCAGGACTACGGCGCCAATGCCCAGATCTTCGCCCTCTTCATCGTCCACACCGCGTTCGACGATGAGCTGGACGCGCTGCTGCGGCGGCTGGCGCACGACAAGCAGTTGAGCCAGACGCTGGGGCGCATGGAGGCGGTGCGCCAGGAGCTGGAGCGGCGCAGGCTGAAGCTTTCGGACTACCCCGAGCGAGGCGAGCGGGCCTCGGACGTGCTGCGAGGGCTGGGGCACGCAGCCACAGACACACTCAACAGCAGCTCAGCGAGTGACGGGGCGCGCTACCAGCGAATGAGCGCGCAGCTTCAGCAGATGCCCCCCGCCTACCAGCAGGCGCAGGCGGAGCTGGAACGAGAGCTGATGCGCGAGCACTACGCTCCCGGCAACGCGGCGCTGGGCGCCTTCGACCAGCTCACCTTCGGAGTGCCGCTGGGCTTCTACCACCTGGGAGTGGGCACCACGCACGGGCTGGAGGAGCTGTGGCAGGGGCGGTACGAGGAGGCCACGCGCGAACTGGCCCCGGCAGCACTGGTGGTGGCGCTGTACGCCGGAGGCAAGGGCGCGCGCTACGTGGCAGAGGGCAAGGGAGCGCGGCTGTCACTGCCAGAGCTGAGGCTGGAGGCGCTGCGGAGCGTGGCGTGGCAGGTGGCCGAGCGGCTGGGGGTGGACGGGCTGGGAGACCTGGCGCGCTACATCCGAGCCAGCCGGGAAGCGGCGGTATTCGTGGGGGCGGGGGGAGAACCGGCCGCCGTTGCGCTGTACGAGGCCCGCGGCAACGTGGCAAGGGCACAGGCGTGGCTGGCCGAGGCCCGCTCCGAGGCCGTCGGAGCCCCTGAGCCGACGGTGGCCCCAAGCGGAGCGCTGGGGGGAGTGGCCTCGCTGGTGGACGAGGCGGCCGGCTACAGCGCGGAGGTGGTGGAGGCCAAGCTCCAACAGGCCGAGTGGGAGGCCCCAGGCCCACGCCTGCCCGCGGACGTGGCGCTGCTCTACAAGCTACGCGCCACGCTCTCCTCGCCGCCGCCCGGAGTGCCGGAGGGCTACGCCCTGTGGGAGGACTATCGCGCCTACCGCCAGCAGCGCCTCACGGAGCTCGAGCAGGGGAAGTCCACGAAAGGGCCGCTGCGATGGGAAGCCTACGAGCGGATGCACGGGACCTTCGCTCGGGGGCTGGCCTTCGAGCGCGCCATGGTGGAGTTGCTGCGCGCCGACGCCAGCCTGCCGCTGGCGAAGCGCCAATGGCTCAAAGGTTTCAACCAGCCCCGCATTGAAGTGCACGTGGGCGTGGCCAAGCCGGGTGTGCCGGGAATCCGCTACGCGGACATGCTCGTCATCGAGGAGCGGCCCCCCTCTGGCCAACCTCCCCGCGTGGAGACCTTCAGCTTCAAGAGCCGCAACCTCGCGCTACTCAAGGACAAGAGCTTGGAGGCACAGGTGAAGCTGGATGCCCAGACTGCCCTCGACTATTACGGGGGCTCGCTAGACATTCGGCGACCGTCCCTCAAGGGGCCCGTGCAGGTACAGCGTGTCCGTCTTGTGTACCAGGGCGGTGCACTCCTGCCTGAGAAACCGCAGAGATTTGAGGACGCCGTGAACGAAGCGAAGAGGAGGATCCCAGGGGTGGAGGTGCTCGTCCAATGAAGGCGCTGACGCCGCAAGACTTGAAGGCCGAAGACAGTCTCGACCTCTATTGGGATGGAACCTTCGATCCTCAGATGGAGGTTGAACGCGCGTTGGAGCCCTTTTTCCAGGCGCTCGAGGAGTACGCCGGGGAGTGGATGCCGGACTTCGTGGAAGGCAAGCGTCGCCGCAAGTACACCCGGGCCGCTGTCTGGAAGTCCTGGGAGGAGGAACGCGATAAGTCCGGCTCGCTCATCGGCCTCTCTCACTCCACATACCCTTGGGTGGACATGTCGGTCAGCTTCGCGCTCTTGCCCATTCCCCACTCACTGCATGCCAGCCTCCATGTGCAGCCGCTTACTTTCTTCACCGAAGAGGAGCGCTGCCGGAGGTTCGTGGAACTGGTGCGCGCCTGGTCCTCCCAGTACCCCGTGCCCTATGCCTCGGCTCATAGTGGGGCAGACGCGGTGCTGGCGGACGCTCCCTACTATGGCCGCGACAAGCAGATCGCCCGGCATGACGGGTTCGACAAGATCTACGAGGTGTGCTGGCTGAACGTGTTTGGCCCCCAGTTGATAGAAACAGTAGGGCGCGAGCGGATGCTCTCCACCCCCGCCTACCGGGTGGAGGAGTTACCCAATGGCTCCATTCTGCTGGTGACGTGGCCCACCGCCGCCGACTTCACCCGCGAAGAGGCCCGTCAGGCTCAGGCCCGCGCGCTGGTGCACCTGCGCCCGGAACTCGACTACGCCACGGTGCTGCGCTCCCTGCATGAGCGCAACGCCGCCCTCGTGCCCGTGGAGCCGCGCTTCCACCCGGACGTGGAGCCCCTGCTCTCCCGGCTGGCGGACGAGGCCGGCGTCGCCAGGCGCCAGCAGCGAATCGCCGAGCTCAACACCTACCAGCCGCCCGAGCCGGAGGAGTGGTTACCCGCCAGCGCGGCCCTGCCCTCGGATGTGCCGGACACGAAGGCGGCCCTGGAGCACTACTCGCTGCTGGCCGAGTACCTGGTGGCCATGCGCCACACCGACATTCCCTCCGTCTTCGAGCAGACCCCCGAGTCACTCTCCGACGTGGACGCCGGGTTCTGGCTGGAGAACTTCCCGGAGACCTTCGAGCGGCAGCTCATCGATCAGCGGGCGGTGCCCACGATCGGGGCCTACCTGGGAGAGGTGCTGGTGCGCCACCTGGGCGGGCAGTGGATCCCTCGCAAGAAGCTGGAGGAGGCGCAGGTGCGGGTGGGCCAGCGGGTGTGGCTGCCCTTCGTCCGCGCCTACCGTTACCTGCGCTCGCGCCAGTCGCTGTTGGACTCCTCGCTCACCCAGCTCTACCGCGTGGCCGAGCGGCACCGAGGTTGAGCCCGTCCCTACTGGTGGGAGGAGCCGCTCCACTCAGGCGGATCCCGCCACGAGGCGGTGCCCAAGCCGCTCGCCGGGCAGCCAGGCGGAGCGCACATTCCTTCACCCGGCGCGCACTTTCCCTGAAGATGCGCTCGTGTCCATGCCTAGCCGACAGCGTCCTGTTGCTCACCCCCGCCGGCTCGCGGTGCTGGCCCTGTGCGCCCTGTTCGCCGTGAGCGGCTGTACCGCCTTTGGCCGCGCCGTGAAGGAAGGTGACGAGCTCACCGCCCAGCACAAGTGGGCCGCCGCCGAGGCCGCCTACCAGCGCGCCCTCGCCGCGGACCCCGAGGCCTCCGAGGTGACGGTGAAGCTGCGCGCCGTGCACAAGGACTGGAGCGCGGAGGTCTACCAGGAGGCCGAGCGTGTCCACGGCACCGGCGATCTCCCCGCGGCGCAGAAGCTGCTGGTGCGGGCCCTGCAACTGGACAGTGAGAACGGGGATGCGCACGCGCTGCTGGCGCGGACGC
The DNA here is from genome assembly GCF_045802625.1 of Hyalangium sp. NCBI lineage: Bacteria > Pseudomonadati > Myxococcota > Myxococcia > Myxococcales > Archangiaceae > Hyalangium > Hyalangium sp. The sequence continues at coordinate 124,888 of NZ_JBJMQP010000054.1, forward strand.
TGGATGCGCGCGTGGAGGTGGCGCAGAAGGCCCTCAAGGACGAGCGCTTGCAGGAGGCTCGCGCCGAGTTCGATGCGGTGCTCGCCGTCTCGCCGGACCACGTGGCCGCGCGCAAGGGGGTGGAGGCGGTGCAGGTGGCGTGGGCGAAGCGCTGGTTCAAGACGGGGCAGCAGCTCGAGGAGAGCGGCAAGCTGGGCAACGCGCTGCTGTCGTACGTGCGCGCGGACCAGGAGAAGGTCGGGGTCACGGCGGCCCGGGAGCGCGCCGAGGCGGTGCGCCAGAAGCTGCGCGACGAGGTGGCCTTCCTGGTGGTGGCCACGCCGGTGGAGGACAAGGCGCAGTCTCCGGACGTGGCGCAGCGGCTGGGCGCCGGGCGGCTGGCGGCGATGCTGCCCACGGAGCTGCCCATCCGCGTGGTGACGGAGGCGCCCGGCTCCAAGGTGGGCGTGAAGCTGGACCTGACGCTGGAGCGGGTGCTGCCCATCAAGGCGGTGGAGCAGGGCCAGAGGACCCAGCGGTACCTGGCCGGCAACCGCTCGGTGCCCAACCCCAAGCGCAGGCAGTACGAGGACAAGCTGCTCCAATCCGAGCGCACGCTGGAAGAGGTGGAGCGCAAGCAGGCGGCGGCGCTGCGCGACTACCTGCGCCGCCAGGCGGAGCTGAACACGGTGCGCCAGACGGCCGAGCGCTGCCGCGAGCGCGAGCGCAAGACGTGCCTGGACCTCATCCAGCGGTGCGGCGAGGCGGCCAGCGAGCTGCAGAAGCCCGGCCAGGTGCCCGAGGAGTGCAACCCGGCGGCCTGCGCCACGCGGCAGTGCGGCCAGGAGGAGCAGCTGCTGGTGACGAACGCCGCCGTGGTGCAGCAGCTGGAGAAGCAGCTCGACACGGCGCTGGAGCAGTCGGAGAGCCAGCGGCGCGAGGTGCAGCGGGGCCGGGACTTGGTCTTCCGCGAGCCCGTGACGGTGGACGAGCCGATGTACTCGGACTTCGTGTACGACGTGGAGCTGCACCGGCTGACGGTGAAGGCCACGGTCACCTCGGTGGTGAGGGATCTGCTGGCCGACAAGGCCGCGCCGGCGCCGGTGACGCAGGACTTCGACGTGATGCACGAGGACTCCAGCAACAAGGGCTATGACCGCTATGGCGTGCTGGCGGACCCGGTGCAGCTGCGCAGCGAGCTGGAGCTGCGCGTGGACGCGGGAGACAAGGCGATGGAGGACATTGCCAAGCGCGTGATGGAGCGCTTCGACGCATACCGCCAGCAGCGGCTGGAAGAGGCGCGGCTCGGCATGGTGCGGCCCGGGGCCGAGGATGTGGTGGAGACGGCGGTGCGGGTGCTGCTGCTCACCGCGGACAAGCCTCCGGCGGACATCCTCCAGCCCATGGCCCGGGCGCGAGGGCTCCAGCGCCCCGAGGCGCTCTTCGGTAAGTGAGCCTGCGTCGCGGTCTCTGGGTCAGGTGATGCGACACATAGGATCGCCAGGACCCTGCTTCCGAGTTTCCCTGACCGTGTCCCGTCCAACCGGGCGGGCCTCCAGGCGGCCGGGCAATAGGACCTGTCGAATCTTCTCCCCCCTTGCCTACCTACGTGGTAGGTAGGGTCCAGGAGGCCCTACGTGACACGTGAGATTCTACCCGGTGCAACGATGTTCGAACGGTGTGTCGTCGCTCATCAGGAGTATCTGGATATTGGCCGCCGCTACCTCCAAGCCTTCGGGCTCAACCGAGGAGTGGGTGCCATCGTGGAGGACATGAATGAAGGGCGCTTGCCCTGGGAAAAGGCCCAGCAGGTGCTCAGTCACGTCCACCACCTCATCATCGAGCACATTACCCGGCGGGTAGGGTTCACGCGCTTCAGCGTCCTCTACAAGGATCCGGAGTTCATCACCCTGCAGATGGACAGCCTGGCCGGCAGCATGCAGCGCCACGGCCCCTTCGCCCAGGAGCGGTATGCGCGCGCCGTCGAGGGGTTCGCGTGGACCTCGCTGCGGCTCTGGCACCTCGTGGCGCATGATCTCGGCGGGCGCCACATCTACCAGCCCACCCCCGAGGTGGCCGAGCTGCTGCGCAAGGCGCCCCCTGTGAACCCGTGGAAGACGCCTCGGCTCCCGGTGCCTTCCTTGATGCTGCTCGTGCCACCCGAAGCGAGGCTCACCCTCTCGCTGAAGGGCTTCCCCTCTCGGGACGTCACCGAGATCTACGCCGTCGAGGCCGAGCCTCCCGGGCACCAGTGGTCCATGTGGATCCACGCTCCCATCGACGAGCGCATCGCCGAGTCCGTGTACCTCGAGCTGACGTTCCCTCCGAACGGCACCCTCGAGGATGGGCTCGCCACGGCTCACGACATGTTCCAGGACGGCTCGCCCTCCATTGATGGTTGGAAGGAGTGCGTGCGCTGGTTCGCCGCGACCATGCGCTATCTGGCCGAAGGAGGAGGCAAGCAAGAGGACACGCTTCCTTCTCCGGAAGCAAAGCCAGAGCAGCGGGTCCTCATCGACGTCCCCGACAGCTTGCACTGAGCCGCATGGGCTCCGCGCTAGGAGATCCGGGAAGCAGCCAGGCAGCCGTGGCGCGCTCGTGATCCCAGGCTGAGGCAATCGCCCAACGGTGGCGCCGTAGAGCCAGATGAAGGGGCTCGAAGGAGGCCATCATGAACTTCCAGTATCTGTTCCACGATAGTGATCTGAACTACGCAGCGATGTTCGTCGTCATCGCCGCGTACATTGCGCTCATGGCCGCGTTCATCATCCCGTCCTGAGCCTCGGACTCAGCGGGCGCTGCTCCAGGCTCCGCGTCAGTCCACGCTCGCGCTCACGGCGCCGTTCTGGGCCCTGAGCACCGCCATGTGACGGCGCCGGGCGTCAGCCGCCGCCAGGTGCCAGGCACCCGCGAGCAGGCCCACCAGCAGACAGCCTCCCCAGAGCGTGAGCCCTCCCAGGTTGCCCAGCGCCCATCCTCCAATGGCCGGCGCGAGGCAGGCCGCCAGCCCCCAGCTCATGGAGAAGGCTCCCTGGTAGGTGCCGCGCAGATGGGCCGGCGCCAGGTCCGCCACCACCGAGGGCGACACCGTGGCTCCGAGGATCTCTCCCACCGTCCACACCGCCACCGCGAGCATGGCCAGGGGGACGTTGAAGGACAGCGAGTGCAGCCCGAAGCCCACGCCGGTGAACACCGCTCCCATCGCGAGCACCGTGGAGCGGCGCCACTGGGAGACCCAGCGCACGATGAAGGGCTGCGCCAGGACGATCAGCACGCCGTTGACGGACATCACCGTGCCGAACTCCGCCGTGCCCATCCCCCGAGCGTTCAGGTCCAGCGCGAGCGCGGTGCTCATCTGAAAGAAGATGATCGCCACCAGGAGGGTGGGCACCCAGAAGGCCAGGAAGGCCTTGTCCTGGAAGGGGACGAACGAAGGCAGCAGCGAGCGCGAGGTCGTGCGCTGCGAGAGCGTCTCCGGCACCTTGAACCAGACGAAGCACCCATAGAGGAAGGTGGTCAGCGCGTCCGCCACGAAGAGGATGAAGAAGCCACCTCGGGCCACGAAGCCGCCCAGCGGCACGGAGATGGCGAAGCCCACGTTGACCACCCAGTAGAGCAGCCCGTAGGCCCGGCTCCGGTCCTGCGGGGGCACCACGTCCGCGATGGCCGCGGAGACCGCGGGCCGGTACAGGTCTCCCAGAATGCCGAGCGTGAAGGCGGCCACGCGGATCCACATCGGTTCGCGGCAGAAGCCCAGGAAGAGCATCGCCGCCGAGCCCACCCACAGCCCCAGCGCCAGCGCCAGGCGCCGGCCCACGCGGTCCGCCAGGGTTCCGCCCAGCGGCGCCGAGCAGGCCGCGCCCGCTCCGTACAGGGCGACGACGAGGCCCGCCTGCACCTCGGTGAAGCCCCGCTCGCGCGTCAGGTAGAGCGCCAGGAAGGGCGCCACGAAGCTGCCCAGCCGGTTCAGCAGGGTGCCAGCCCACAGGAACCAGTACGTGGAGGGGAGCCCGCCGACGGTGAGGCGCACCTGCTCCGCGAACTTGCCGCGGACCATCGCCAGGGAGAGAAAAGCCATGCTGTCGACAGCATGCGATAGCGGGCAGCCGCTTCCAAGGGGGGGCGGGCGCGCAGGCCGTGTTTCATGGCGGACAGGCCGCCGCGAGATCTGGCTGGTGGTCCACCGAGACTTGCAGCACAACGCCCGGCTCGGAAGAGGACTCGGGGCGAATGATCGCGGTCATCAGCTTGCTGGGAGTGTGTCTGGTGCTGGGAGTCCTCGCCCGGCGCAGCGGCCGCTTTCCGCCTCAGACGGCCGTGGTGCTCAACTCCTTCGTCCTCGCCGTGGCCCTGCCCGCGCTCGTGATGCACGTGGTGCACAAGCTGGAGTTCCGTCCCGGGCTGGTGGCCGCCGCTGTGTCGCCGTGGGTCGTCTTCCTGGGCGCGGTGGGGTTCTTCCGGTGGCTGGGGCCACGGCTGAGGCTGGGGCGGGCTTCCACCGCCGCGCTCGTGCTCACCGGGGGGCTGAGCAACACCGCGTTCGTTGGCCTCCCCATGGCCGAGGCCCTGCTCGGCCGCGAGGGGCTCGCCGTGGCCGTGGTGGTGGATCAGCTCGGCTCGTTCTTGGTGCTCGCCACGCTGGCCACGATGTTCGCCGCTCGGGCGTCGGCCGGGGAGGAGACCCTCAGCGCCTCCGCGCTCATGCGCAAGGTGGTGGTGTTCCCGCCCTTCGTGGCGCTCATCATCGCGCTGGTGCTGCGCCCGTGGGCCTTCCCGGACTGGCTGGACGCGCTGCTGGAGCGGCTGGGCTCCACGCTCACCCCGCTCACGCTCTTCTCCGTGGGCTTTCAGCTCCAGCTCCAGGGGATTCGCTCGCGGGCGGGGGCGCTGGCCCTGGGGCTGGGCTACAAGCTGGTGCTGGCGCCCGCGTTGGTGTGGCTCGGGCTCTGGGCGCTGCCGGTGGTCCCCATCGTCCGGCAGGCCACGCTGCTGCAGAACGCCATGGCGCCCATGGTCAGCGGCGCCATCCTCGCCGCGGAGCACGAACTGGATCCGGAGCTCTCCGCGCTCATGGTGGGCTTCGGCATTCCGCTGAGCTTCCTCACCGTGTTCCTATGGATGCGGTGGGTGTGAGGGCTCGAGACGCTCACGTCAGCTCGTGGGTGAGCTCCACCAGCACTGTCTCTGCACAGCGCCTGGAAGGCCGCTGTGTCCTTCTCGTCGATCCGGCGCGCCGTCAGGCCGGAGTCCGTGGGTAACTGAAGCACTACGCGCTGGCCGTGGCCGAGTAAGACAGCTCCAGGCCGTTGCCCTTCACCTTCATCCGCGGCTTCGAGAGCCAGTGACACTGCGGGCAGTAGCTGTGCGCCCCCGCCGGCGTCGCGCGGATCGTCACCTCGCCTCCGCACAACAGGCACCCCTGGGGAAGGGTGAACTCGGCGAAGCGCTCACCGTTGATCTCTGGAATCATCATGCCTCTGACGTAACGCAGAATTTGGCCATCACAAGTCGGCTTTTGTTGTCCAAAGGTCTCAAGCAGGCGGCCGGGCGAGCCACCCTGAATTCCTTACCGTCCCGCGCTGGACGGTGGCCCCCCGCACACTGCAACCCCTCGAAACCACGGCCCCGCGCTGGCACGCCTCTTTCAAGCAGATTCCCCCAGGGGGAGGGTGGATGGCGGAGATCGAGCACGTGGTGCTCCTTCACGATCGGCGGGGTTGGAGCGTGAAGGTGGTCTTGAGTGAGGGGGGCTCGCGGCGCTACCGCTATGGCAGCGAGGCGCAGGCGCGCTTCTTCGCCGCCGTGTTCCAGCTGGGGCCTCGGGTGCTGCCGCCCACGCCTCGCGCCAACGCTCGCAAGCGGAAGCGGGCCCCGGCGGCCACACTGCCGGTGGATCTCACCGGCTAGTCGCTCGCAGGGCCACCCGGCAGCGGCTTTCTGCTACCCATGCGGGCAGGTTTCGGAGAGGCTGAGCACGTTCATAGGAGAGATGACCATGAGCGACGCTTCCAAGCCCTTCGTCCTTCCCACCCACCGTGAGCAGGTCACCCTGGAGCCGGATCCGGGCGGCCGCTGGTCCGACAAGTTCCCGGACATGATCGGCTACAAGAGCCAGGGCGGCGGCAAGGTCCCCGCGGACTTCACGTGGGCCACCAACCCCAAGCAGTGGCAGGAGGAGCTGACGCCCGAGACGCTGGCGCGGCGCTACCAGAGCCTGCGCGTGCTGCCCGCCGCTCCCGCCGCTCCCGCGCTCCCCGAGGGCGAGAAGAAGCCGTAGCGGGCCGCCGCGGGCTCTCAGTGGAACGGCAGCCCCGCGAGCCGCTCCCGGAACAGCTCCAGCGTCTCGCGCACCTGGGCGTCCTCCAGGCCCTCGCCGGAAGCCCGGCGGTTCTTGCGCAGGAAGGCGTCGAAGGTAGCCGAGCGTCCATAGAGTTCGCTCGCTCGCTCCAGCGCTTCCAGCAGCACCCGCTCGGCTCCCGGTGAGCCCAGGTCCATGTGCATGGAGACCTGCTCCAGCCGCGCGCCGCAGGAGGACCACACCGCGCGATCGTGCCCCGTGAGCACCTGCGTGGTGAGCTCGTCCGTCACCCGATCCAGCTCCGTGAGCGAGGGCTGCACCCGGTTCAGCACCGCCTCGCCCTCCAGCGGGGTGGAGGCCGCCAGGCGCTGGAGGTTCTCGCGCAGCTCCACCAGGAGCCGCTTGTCGCGCGTGCGCAGCGTGAGCGTGGCCGGCATCGTCGCGAAGGAGGCCAGGCTCTCCGCCAGTTGGCGCGCGAAGCCGGGCATCGCCTCGGGCGCTGTGCGCGGCAGGCGCTCGAGCTTGCTCTGCAGGGAGCGGCGCAGATCCGCCAGGGCGGCTCGCAGCGCCGCCGCCGCCGACATCTGCAGCCCGTAGCCGGGGATGACCTCCTCGCGGCGCACGTCCTCGAAGGCCGAGGCCGTCAGGTACACCAGCTCTCCCATGCGCGAGCGGAAGTCCAGGCGGAAGGTCTGCAGCTCCGTCATCAGCTCCCAGCGATCCGACACCACCTCCGGGCGGCGCACCCGCTCGCCCAGCTCCGCCACGCGCCTGGCCAGCCGCTCGGCGCTCTTCTGGAAGACGGCTTCGACTTCCTGGGAGAGCCGCTCGTCCGCGCTCGCCGGTGGTGGCCTCCAGCCGCTGTCGGCTCCCGCGGAGCGCTCCGGTGCCGGGAACTGCTCGCGGATGACGGCGATGAGGTGGTTGACGTCCACCAGCGTGTCTCGCAGGGCCGGCGCCATCGTCTCCCAGAGCGAGAGGTCCGCCCCATCCGGCTGCTCGGCCGTGGTGGGCTCGTACTTGACGATGTTGAGGTGGCTGAGCTGATCAATGGCCACCGCCGCCGCTCCGTAGACATGCTCCAGCCGCTCGGCGAGGTGCCTGTCCGTCAGCGCGTCGAGCAGCGCCTGGAGGCGCGAGGGCAGGGAGTCTGGAGGCGTCCGAGGCTTGGTCGTGAGCATGGAAGGCGGTGGAGCTCCTTCTCGGGAGCTCCCGAGGGAGACGCTAGCCCAACTCCGTGAAAACCCCTCGGTCCTGGCGGCCAGAGGCGCGCCGCCCCGGATCCGGCATAGAGTGCGGACTGGGGAGGAAGTCATGAACATCCGGTCCCGTCGCTGGCTCATCGCTGGCGGCATTGGAGTGGCGCTCGCCGCAGTGGCGCTGGCCATCATCAGCTCTGAGGTATGCCTGTCCGCGTGGCTCTTCCAGGGCGTGCGGGTGTCCCAGTGCCCGGATGGGCACTTCCGGCAGACCGCGGGCTTGCAGGCGGATGGGCTGGCGCGTGAGCGCATCGGCACCGTGCGGGTCTGGGCGACAGCTCACGGCGTGGGCAAGTCCCATGGCCAGGAGCTGTTCTCGCGAGTCCGCCGCGCCGAGGCTCAGCTCGTGCTGCTGGATGCCTCGGGGAAGGAGACGCCGCTCCAGCCCGAGAAGCCTTGGCTGCGGCACGATGACGGGGAGCTGTCCGCCCAGGTGAAGCTGCCCGCGCTGCCGGACGGGGACTACCGGCTGCGCGCCCAGGTCACCACGCCGCTGGGGAAGGACTCGGTGGAGGCCGCCGTGCCGCTGTATGCCCCGGCTCGCATCCACGTGCTCACGGACCGGCCCCTGTACGAGCCCGGCCACCGCGTGCAGTTCCGCGCCCTGGCCCTGCGCGCCAAGGACCTGGCTCCCCTGGATGGACGCCCCGGCACGTGGAGCGTGGTGGATCCCAACGGCGAGGTGGTGCTGGAGGAGAAGGCTCCCGCGGGCTCCTGGGGCGTGGTGTCCGGGGCGTTTCCGCTGGATCGCGGCGCTCCCACGGGCGCCTGGCGCGTGCGCTGGGCGAGCGGTAATGCCAGCGGCGAGGCCTCCTTCCAGGTGCAGCCCTTCACCCTGCCGCGCTTCCGGGTGGAGGCCTCCAGCCCGAAGCCCTTCTGGCGCGCGGGGGATCTGCCCACGGTGGAGGGACAGGTGCTCTACAGCTCGGGCGCGCCGGTGGCGGGCGCGCAGGTGTCCTTCTCGTGGAACCACTCCGGCGAGTGGCCGCCTCCCACCGAGTGGTTCGATGGTGGCGCGCTGCCCTCCAAGGTGAAGAGCGACACGGCGGGGCACTTCCGGGTGAGCCTGCCGCGCGTGCCCCAGGATCTGCGTGGCCAGGTCATGCTCTCCGCCACCGTGACGGCCGTGGATCCCGCCGGGGATTCCGTGAACGGGGGTGTCTCGCTGCTGCTCTCCGAGGATGCCCTCGCCGTCTCCGCCGTGACGGAGCTGGAGGGCGGGCTGGTGCAGAACTACAGCAACCGCGTGTACCTGCGAGCCACCACCGCCGATGGGGAGGTGCTCCCCCGCGCCGAGCTCACCGTGAAGCGCGCGTGGGATCCGAGGGATCCGGGCGTGAAGGCCGTGGCGGACGAGGATGGCGTGGCGTCCCTGCAGCTCGATCCCGGCATTGCCGTCAACGTCGTGGTCCCCGCCATGCCGGTGCGCCGCAAGCCGCTCCCGGCTCCCGTGCAGCTCTCCGGCTCGAGCGACTTCCTCGGCGAGAGTCAGGAGACCTCGCTGGAGGACCAGGTCGCCCTGGAGCGGTGGCTGCCCGCCTTCTACCCCTGTGCTCGCTTCGTCTCGCCGGAAGCCGGCAGCGCCGAGGTGCAGCTGGCGGTGCGGGTGGGCTCCAACGGCGCGGTGGCGGATGTGGTGGTGGGGCGGGGACAGCCCGCGGCGTGCCTCGCCGAGGTGGCGCGGACTCGGACGCTGCCGCCCGGCCATGAGCGCATGTTGCAGCTCAACCTCCAGGTCGTCGATCCGCAGCTTCCCGTGCTGAACATGGATGTGGAGAACGTCGCCGGGGAGCCTGAAGCCCTCAACGCGGTGCTGCAGCAGGCGGCGCTCGACGCGCGCACGTGCTTGCCCGCGAAGCTCTCCGAGGAGTCGGCGCTGCCTGCCACCCTCCGCTGGCGGATCCGGGCCGGAAAGCCGGACGTGGAGTTGGGCTGGGTGCCCAGCGCGAAGCAGGAGGGCGCGACCCTGCTGTCCGCGGCGGTGCTCCCGTGCCTCCAGGCCCGCTTCGCGCATGTGTCGCTCAAGGGCGCGGAAGCAGCGGAGGAGGGCGATGAGGCGGAGCTGCCGAAGACCCATGCGGATGCGATGGGCGTGGCGCACTTCACCGCGATCCCCGCGGCGGGTGACTCGGGGGAGGCCCAGGCGCAGGACACCACGCGGCTCGGCTTCGAGCTGCTGGTGAGCGCGCGGGTGGAGGGCAAGGACAGCGGCTCGACGAAGCTCTTCCTCTCGCCCACGCAGTTGCCCACCCAGCGGCTGCGCGCCACCCCGGTGCTGGCGCATGCCGACGAAGAGGTCCGGGTGGAGCTGCTGCGCGGGCCTGACTTCACCGGCTCGCTGCCGGAGAAGCTCTTCCTGGAGGCAGGCCCGGCCCGGCTCGAGTCCAAGGTGGATCCGAAGGCACGCGCGGCGAGCTTCCGCCTGCCGTCCGGCTTCGAGGGCTGGGCCCAGGTACAGTGGAACTCGGCGATCGCCCGGGTCTACGTGGCGCCGCGCGCGCAGCTCGCCGTGGAGCTGTCGCCGGAGAGGCCCTCGTACATGCCAGGGCAGGTGGCTCGCCTGATGCTGCACACCCGCGTGGATGGCAAGGACGGCCCTGCCGCCGTGGGCCTCTTCGGCGTGGATGAGGGGCTGGCGCAGCTCACCTCCCTGCCAGGGCCCACGGCGCTCGCGAGCCTGCGGCCCGCTCCGACCTTGAACAGCCCCGCCTTCGGGGTGCTCGATGGACAGGCGCTCGCGATGGGGCGCATCCGTGGCGCCAACGCCGCGGCGGCGGCCCTGCTGCGCGTCAGCTCGGTGCCGGCCCTCGAGGCTTCGGAGCCCTCCGTGGCGGTGAATGCGCAGAGCCCCTTCGCTCCGGAGGTGGAGCTGACCGAGCCCTTCTATCGGGTGCTCGCCGAGCTGACCGTGCAGGTGCGCGCCTGGGAGGAGAAGGCTCCGGCTGGCGAGACGCTGAGCCCCGAGGGCATGGCGCGGATGTGGGAACAGGCGCTGGCGGCCTGTGAGAAGCGTGGAGAGCCCGTGACGGACGCCTATGGGCGCCGCTTGCGGCTGTCGAGGTTGCCGTCGGAGCTGCTCGCCCTCACCGATCCGCGGATGGTGGTGGTGGGCGGGACGCGGCTCTCCGAGGACGTCGAGAACTGGGGCGCGTGGGTCGCCCGGGAGGCGCCATGAAGCGCACACTGCTCATCTTCGCAATCCTGTTCGTCGGCATGCTGCTGGGTGCGGCCCTGACGAGCTTTGGCCGGCTCTCCGCTCCCATGGCGATGAGGGGGGAGGCCGAGATGGCCTACGCGGGTGCTCCGCCCCCGGCCTCCCCTGCGCCCGCCGCCGCGGATGAGGAGGCGCTGGGTGGCCGCGACCTCCGAAGTCCTCCGCCCAAGTCGGTGGCGCAGGCGAAGCGCCGCTCGATGATGCAGGTCATCAAGGGCGCCGGGGCCGCCGCGCCAGAGCCCGAGAGGCCCGCTGTGGACGCGCTGGAAGGCGGCGTGGCGGGCGGCGTGCTGGGCGGTGTGCTGGTGGACGGCAAGCAGGCATCCCCAGAGCCCGAGGCGGCCCCCAGCCGCGCCTGGTTCCCCGAGACGTTCCTCTTCGAGCCGCTGGTGGTGACGGACGGAGCCGGGCAGGCGACGGTGCCCGTGAAGGTGCCGGACCGGCTGACGCGGTGGCGGGTGCTGGCGCTGGCGCACTCGCGCTCGGGAGCGCAGGCGGGGGCGGTGGCCAGCTTCGCGGGCACGCTGCCCACCTATGTGGATCCGGTGGTGCCCGCCTTCCTGCGAGCCGGGGATGCGGTGCGCCTGCCCGTGCAGGTGGTGAACACCACGGGGGCCGCCGTGGAGCAGCCGCTGAGGCTGTCGGCCGAGGGCGCGGTGGTGGACGGCAGCGGCGTGCGCACGGTGAAGGTGCCGGCCCAGGGCAGCGTGGTGGAGTACGTGACGGTGAAGGCCACGCAGCCGGGGCCTGTCTCCTTGCGAGCCTCGCTCGGCTCCACGGACGCGGTGGTGCGCGGCTTCGACGTGGTGCCTACCGGAAGGCCGGTGAGCCAGACACACGGGGGCTCGCTCGCGGCGCCTCGCACGCTCACCCTGGAGGGGCCCGCGGAGGTGGAGCAGGGCAGTGAGCGGGTGCGGCTGCTGGTGTACCCCGGCGCTCTGGGCGTGCTGCGCGCGGAGCTGTCCGCGGCGGTGGGGCGCTCGGGGCTGGCGGAGGATGCGTACACGCTGCTGCTGGCGGGCCGTGCGCCCACGCTGCTGAAGACGCTCGGCGAGACGGCGGACGCGGAGGCACTCAAGGCCATGGCCTCCGTCTCCGGTCAGCGTGTGCTACGGGCGGCTCGCACTCCGGACGTGCCCACCGCGGCGTTGCTGGCGCAGGCGGCGCTCATGCACCCGGACAACCCGGTGCTCTCGAGGTTGGGAGAGCGTCTGGCCGCACAGGTGGCCACCGCGCAGCGGCCCGATGGCACCTGCCAGGGCGCCGATGGGTGGACGTTGCAGCGGCTGCTCGTGGCCACCGCGGATTGTGCCCAGGCGGTGCGGGCAGGAGCGGCCCAGTCCACCTCCGGCAAGCAGCGGTCGGCGGTGTTCTCCGTGCGCGCCATGGGCGCCTTCGAGCGGAACCTCTCGCGGGTGCAGGATGGCTACACGGCGGCGGCCATCCTGGCCAGCGGTGGGGTGACGGGCTCGCTCCAGGAGATGCTGCGCGCCAAGGTGCGCGAGGCGCTGAAGACGCATGAGGACGGCTCGGCCTACCTCCCGGTGGAGACGGGCGTGGTGCGAGCGGATGGGACGGCGCCAGGCGAGTCGGAGGCCACGGCGCTGGCGGTGCTCGCGCTGGCGGGAGACACGAAGGCGCCGATGGCGGACCTGGGCACGTCGCTGCTCGCGGGCTACCAGCCGGGGTGGGGCTGGGGGGATGGCCGCGCCAACCTCCTGTGCCTCCAGGCGGCGATGGCGCTCTTCTCTCAGCCGCTGCCCTCGCAGGTGCGGGTGATGCTCGAGCGGGATGGCAAGACCGTGACCGAGGGGACCTTCGATGCCAAGGCCCTGCGTGACGTGCTGGCGCTGGAGGCGGCGGCGCCGGGCTCGGCGGGGGCCCACGCGTGGACGGTGCGCGCGGAGCCGGCGGTGCCGGGGTTGGGCTACTCGCTGGCGCTGAGCGCCTACGTGCCGTGGAAGGCCGAGAAGAGCCAGGGCCTGGAGCTGGCGGTGAAGGCGCCGGCCGAGGCGAAGGTGGGAATGCCGGTGGACGTGACGGTGCAGGCGGCCTCTCCGGCGGGCATGGCGCTCAAGCTGCGCTACGCGTTGCCCGCGGGCGTCCAGGTGGATACGCCGAGCCTCGTCAAGCTCGTGACCGAGCAGAAGGTGTCCACGTTTGACGTGGAGGACGGAGCGCTGACGCTCTCGCTTCCGCCGCGTGGGGCTGGCGAGCCGTTCCAGGCCAGCTTCCGCGTGGTGCCGACGCTCGCGGGAACGCTGCAGGGAGGCGCCTCCAGCCTGTACCCCGTGGACCGCCCGGAGCTGGTCTCCTACGTACCTCCGTCCCAGTGGACTGTGCGCTGAGCGTGGCACTCCGCCTCGGTTGGAGCGGAACCTGTCTGGCTGCCTGACAGGTTCTGCTCGCATGAGCCGCCTGGAGAGGGAGCAGACAACCTGAGATGTCGAGCCCCCGACGCGGGGGAACGGCTCTGTCCCACTGGCAGTGCGTCCTGTCCACACCATCTTTCCTGGCAACACAGGAGGGGGTATGGGCGTCAGGGCGCGGGAACAATCTTTCAGGTGGCTTCTGGTGGGGTGCCTCTGCGTGCTCGCGGCGGGGCCTGCCCTCGCCTTCGATGAGGCGACAGCGGATCGGGCGCTGCGGTTTGCCCAAGAGCAAGTGAACAAGACCGCGCACTCGGGGCTGGCGACCGATCGCTACCCCAAGAACAGCACTGACACCGGCTGGGTCCTCAACCGCAACGATGACATGACCGCGTGGACCCAGGGCTTCTTCCCGGGGTTGCTCTGGCTCATGTACGAGCAGGGCCGGGACCCCACCTGGCAAGCCCAGGCGCGAGCGTGGACCCAACCCCTGGAGATCCAGAAGACCAACACGCTCACCCATGATCTGGGCTTCAAGTTCATGCCCAGCTTCGGCCAGGCGTACCGGCTCACTGGAGATCCCGCTGACCGCGAGGTGCTGCTGACAGCAGCGCGCTCACTGGCCACCCGCTTCAACCCGGCGGCTGGAGTCATCAGCTGCTGCGACTGGAACGAGGAGTGGCAGGTCCCGCTCGTCACCGACACGATGATGAACATCGAGCTGCTCTTCTGGGCGTCCCAGAATGGAGGAGACCCGGCCTGGGGTGACATGGCGCTCACCCATGCGCTCACGACCCTGCGCGACATGGTCCGCCCCGATGGAGGCACCTTCCACGTGGTGGACTACGACACCCAGGGCCACGTCCGCTCGCGCGGCACCTTCCAGGGGTACTCGGACGACTCCACTTGGACGCGCGGGCAGGCCTGGGCCATCTACGGCTACACCATGGCGTACCGGTACACGCGAGACCCTCGCATGCTGGAGGCCGCGCAGAAGGTCACCAACTACTACCTGGATCATCTGCCTGCGGACTTCATTCCCTACTGGGATCTCAACGCGCCGCCGGGCCAGCAAGAGAAGGACTCGTCGGCCGCCGCCGTGGTGGCCTCGGCGCTCCAGGAGCTGAGCACCTATGTCACGGATCCGGCCGTGGCCAAGCGGTACCAGAGCGTGGCGCTCTCCACGCTCGACACCCTCTGCTCTCCGGCGTACCTGGCCGAGGGGAGCACCAGCCCCGGCATCCTCCTGCACGGCGTGGCCTTCTATAAGACGCCCGTCAAGCCGCAGGGCGATGCCATCGACCGGAGCCTCATCTACGGGGACTACTACTTCGTCGAGGCGCTGCTGCGCTACAAGCAGTCCGTCACGGGCGGCGACCCGGTCACTCCGGCGCCGAATCAGCCCGAGCCCCCCCAGGAGCCCGAGCCGATCCCTGAGCCCAAGCATGGCTGCGCCGCGGCTCCAGGCTCCGCGGTGGGGATGCTCGGGCTGCTGTCCTGGATGCGGTGGTCGCGCCGCCGCCCACGCACCCGGGCCTGAGCTCGCGCAGGGCCTACGAGGCGCCGAGCTGCTCGGGCTCCAGGCCCACAGCGCTGGCGTGCCAATGGTTCATTCATCCAGGAGCCAGTAGGCGATGGACGTCTGGAGCGATTGCAACCGGGTCAGCAGTGCACCGGCGGCGCCGCAGGACAGCGCCGCCTCCACGCTCCGCAGCGCTCCCATGACGTCGTAGCGCTCGAAGAGCTGTTCGGCCACCTGCGCATGGCACCGGGCGGCCTGCTGGAGCTCCCCGCCGAGCTGATAGTGCTCGGCCAGCACCCGCAGGTCCGGCTCGCCGCGCTGCTCCAGCCAGCTCCCGGCCAGCCGGTGGCCCAGGCGCTTGGGCTCGTCCGGCAGCAGATCATAGGCCGCATCCCTCAGCAGCGCGTGACGGAAGCGGTACTCGGTCTCGGAGGGGAAGCGGCTGGTGGGCTGAGGCTCGATGATCTCCATCTTCACGAGCTGCTGCAGGTGGTGCGGGAGCTCCTGCCGCAGCTCCACGGAGTGAAGCGTGGCCAGGCCGCTGGTCCAGAAGGCGCGGCCGAAGATGCTGCCGGCCAGCAGCACCTGGCGGGCGCCCGCCTCCAACCGGAGGATGCGTGACTGGAGCATGGCGAGCATGGACTTCGGCAGGGAGTTCTCCCGGCCCTCGGCCACCAGGCGAATGAGCTCCTCGAGGAAGAGGGCATTGCCGGCCGCCTGCTCGATGATGCGCTGGGTGGTGGACTCGGAGACCTTGGGACCCAGCACCTCCTGGGCCAGCCGGGCGCAGGCCTTCTTGCTCAGCCCTCGCAGCGAGAGCTCCTGCAGGCAGTGGGACCACAGGCCCGGGAAAATCTCCTTGGCCTCGGGCCGGGTCACGGCCAGCACCATCAGGGGCTGATCCGTCAGCGCTCGAAGCGCCTCGTCCACGTGCTTGACGGTGAGCGCATCGCCCCAGTGCAGATCCTCGAGCACCAGCAGCACGGGGCCACGAGCGCACTCGGCCTTGAGGAAGGCCACCAGGGCCCGGCTCACCTGGGTGTCCATGAGCAGCGGATCGGCGCGGGCGGCGCGCAGGCGAGCACTGGCCGTGTCAGTCAGGGGCACGCCGCACAGCTCGCTCAGGAACTCGATGACATCCTGCGCCTTCTCGGCGGGCACGTGGCGCGCCAGCCGCTCCGCCAGCTTGGATTGGCGCGCCTCGATGGACTCGCCATCCAGGATGCCGCACAGCTGGCGCAAGGCTTGGCCCAGCAAGCCTCCGGCGGACCCGGCGCTCATCGGATCGCCCCGCCCTATCAGCACCAGGGGCTGGGGCGAGCGCCGCTCCAGGCGACGGAGGAACTCGTGGCGCAGGCGGGACTTGCCCATACCCACCGGAGCGGTGACGAGCACGGCTCGGGCCGAGGGCTCCTCGGCGCACGAGGTGAAGAGCAGCTCCAGCAGGGAGAGCTCCTGCTCCCGGCCCACGCATGGGGTGGGGTGGCCCAGCAGCGTGCGAGAGTCATCCGAGTCCGCCTGATGCCCGTGGAGCAGGAAGGTGCCGGACTCGGGGCGGCTGAGCTGGAAGCTGGAGCCCAGCAGCCCCGCGGTGGTCTCGTCGAGCATGACCTGGCTCAAGGCGTCAGGCCACTGCTCGTGCTGGCGCAGGAGCTGTCCGGCGCGCTCCATGGCCTCGCCCACGGGCAGGTGCTTCTGGAGGGTGCCGCGGCCAGTGGTGAGCACCACGAAGGCCTCTGGCCAGCTCTCCTTGATCAGCAGGGCACAGCGCGCGGCCAGGGCGGCTTGATCGCTGGCGGTGCCGTGCTCGGGCACCAGGGTGGTCACCAGCGAGCCATCCGCCAGGAGCTCAATGCGGCCTCCGTAATGCGCGAGCAGGCTCTGCAGCGAGTCGCGCAGGGCCTGCCGGGGAGTCAGCGCCAGCGTGGCGTCGGGAGACGACGCGGTGCGCGGCGAGGCCAGCAGGACGCTGACGAGCTGCTGCTCGGCGCCTCGGGAGAGGGCAGAGGGGGGCGGCTCGGCGGCTGGAGGGTAGAGGGGGACGGTGAGTGCCCCGGGCTTGGGGAGCAGCAGCAGCAGGGCGGCGGCATCCGCGGGGCGCTGGCGCGGATCCTTCGAGAGCAGACCCTTCACCAGGGTCTGCAACCACTCGGGTAGGTCCGGGCGCAGCGTGCGCAGCGGCGGAGGCTGGGCAAAGAGGATCTTCGCCAGCACCGCGGCGAAGTGAGGAGCGATGAAGGGGGCTTTGCCCGTCAGACACTCATAGAGGACGCACCCCAGCGAGAACATGTCCACGGCGGGGGTGAGCGCGCCCTCGCTCGAGGCCTGCTCGGGCGCCATGTAGCCTGGAGTGCCGAGCACGGCCCGGCTCCCCGTCATGGCCAGCGAGGCGTGCTGGTAGCGCGCCAGGCCGAAGTCCAGCAGCACCACCGCGCTGGGAGCTCCTCCGCGCAGGAAGAGGTTGGAGGGCTTGATGTCGCGGTGGAGGATGCCGCGGTGGTGAACGAGCGCCAGCGCTTGGGCGACACGGCGTATGAGGCCGAGCGTCTCCTCCAGCGAGAGGGGCTGGCGCGCCAGGCGGTACGAGAGATCCTCCCCCTCCAGCCACTCCATGGCCAGGAAGGGCTGGCCCTGCGGTGTAATCCCATGGGCCACGTGAGAGACGATGGCGGGGTGGTGCAGCTCCGCGAGCAGGGAGGCCTCGCGCGTGAAGCGCTGGAAGGCCTCGATGCTGTGCGCCGGGTGCAGCAGCTTGAGGGCCACGCTCTTGCCCGTGAGCGAGTCGTGGGCGCGGTACACGGCTCCCATGCCGCCGCGGCCCGCCATGAGCTCCACGGTGAAGCGTCCGGCGATGACGGTGCCCTCCGACAAATCCCCCCGTGAAGACGGGTGGGAGGGTGGCGCGAGCTGTTTCAGGGGGCTGTTCATGGAGCGGTAAAGTGTACAGGGGGAGCGTCAAAATGTGCCGCCCTTGTAACGATACCTGGGGCTCCAGGGTTTCGGCGACCTGGATCAGCCCTTCAGCCCGAGCAGGCGCTCCAGCAGGCTGACACCGCCTACGAGTGCGAGCCCGCCCAGCACTCCCAGCCACTGTCCGCGCCCCTCCGCGGGGCTGGCCGAGCGCATCTCCGGCAGCAGATCCGTCGCGCCGATGTAGAGGAACGTGCCGCTGGCGATGGCGAGGACGATGCCCTCCAGGTTCTGCACGAGGTGGCTCCCCAACAGCACGGCTCCGGCTCCCAGCGCGGCGGTGAGCTGGACGAGGGTGAGCGCGATCAGCGCCCTGGCACGCGAGAAGCCCGCGGCGCGCAGCAGGGCGTAGTCCCCCACCTCCTGAGGCAGCTCGTGGGCGATGATGGCCAGCGCCGTGGCGATGCCCGCCTCGGGAGACACGAGGAACGCCGCCGCCACCGCCGCGCCGTCCCCCAGGTTGTGCAGGCCGTCCGACGCCAGGAGCGCCGCTGGCAGCGTGCGAGACTGGGTCCCCGGGAAGTCATGGTGGTGGTGGGGGTGGTGGTGTTCGTTGGCGGTGCCATGGTGGTGGTGCCCCATCATCCACTCCGCCACGGCGAGCACCATGAAGCTGGCGAAGGCCCAGCGGAAGGCCCAGGGGCCCTGCGTCGCGACGGCCTCGGGAAGCAGCTCCAGGAACACCGCCGTCAGCAGCGCCCCGGCGGCGAAGCCGACGAACACCTGCAGGTGCCGCCGCAGCCACTGCTCCGAGAGCAGCCCGCCGGTCAGCCCCGCGACGCCATCCGCCAGCACCGCGAGCCAGGTGTAGAGCGTCGCCCGCTCCATTCAGCGCCCCATCAACCACTGGAGCAGCGCCTGGGGCGCATCCACGTGGACGAAGTGTCCCGCCTCCGGGAGCAGCGCCACGGGGCAGCCGGCCGCCTCCATGCGCGCCGCGTCCGCCTCCGTCACGTAGCGCGAGCGCCCTCCGCGGATGCAGCGCACCTTCGCGCCCGGGCGCTCCACCGCCTTCCACAGGTCCACCCCGTTCACCTGCCGGTGCAGCTCCGCGAGCGCCTGTCGATCGAAGCGCCAGCGCACGCCGCCCTCGGGAGTAGAGACGAGGTTCATCACCAGCCAGTCGGCCAGCCCCTCCAAGAGGCCCTGGCCCACGAGGCTTGCGCGCATCTCCCGGCGGTTCGCGGCGGTGTCCGGCGCCTGGAGCAGCACGTTGAGCACCATGCCGCTCTCGGAGAGGTTCACGGGCACGGGGCTCGGAGAGATGTCCAACAGCGCCACGCTGGCCACATCCGAGGGAGAGGCGAGGCTCGCCGCGAGCGACACCCGGCCGCCCAGCGAGTGGCCCACCCACTCCAGCGGGCCGGAGAAGCCCTGGGCGCGCGCCGTCTCCAGCACGTCCCTGGCGAGCGTCTCCAGGTTCGCGCCTGGGAGCGGCACGGGCGAGGCTCCATGGCCGGTGAGGTC